>JAJPZH010000062.1 GCA_021204515.1 Alistipes sp.
GAACGACGAGGAGCTGATCTGCGAATTCGTCGTGGGCGGGGCGATGCGTTCGCGCAAGAGCGTGAACGTGCCGGCAGTGTCGATCTCCCTGCCTTCGGTGACGGACAAGGACCGCCGTTTCATCGAATGGGCCGTGAAGAACGACGTCGATTTCATCGCCCATTCGTTCGTGCGCAGCGCCAAGGACATCAAGGCCGTGCAGGATATTCTCGATGCCCACGGCAGCAAAATCAAGATCATTTCGAAGATCGAAAATCAGGAGGGCCTAGACAACATCGACGAGATCATCGAGGCGTCGTACGGTATCATGGTGGCGCGCGGCGATTTGGGCGTGGAGCTTCCGGCCGAGGCGATTCCCAATACCCAGCGGCGTATCGTCGAGAAGTGTATCTGTGCGAAACGTCCGGTGATTATCGCTACGCAGATGCTCTATTCGATGGTCAAGAATCCGCGTCCGACGCGGGCCGAGGTGAGCGACGTGGCGAGCGCCATTTACGAGCGCGTGGACGCCGTGATGCTGAGCGACGAGACTGCCATGGGCGATTATCCCGTGGAATCGGTGGAGACTATGGCCCGCGTCGCCCGCGAAATCGAGCGCGACGAAACGCATTTCAAGCCGATGATCGATATGGACATGGTTTCGGTAAACCACGAGATCTCGGCTCAGCTGGCCCGCTCGGCAGTGCGCGCCTCGACCAACCTGCCGATCAAATATGTGGTGCTCGACACCAAGACCGGCCGTACGGGCCGCTACCTCGCGGCGTTCCGCGGTCAGAAGACCGTGATGGCCGTCTGCTACCAGCTCCACGCGCAGCGTATTCTGGCGCTGTCGTACGGCGTGGTGCCGATTCTCCGCAATCAGGAGCTGCACGACAAGTATCATTTCTTGGTCGATGCGCTCGAATTCCTCGATCAGTACCGCAAACTCAGGGGAGAGGACCTGCTGGCTATCGTGGGCGGCAGCTTCGGACCCGACGGAGGTGCGTCGTATGTCGAAATCGCCAACGTGGACAATATCCGCAGGCGCAACGAGGAGATCGTTGCGGCGCAAAAGTGTTAGCCGTTGAAAGGGGAGCTGAAGGATAAGGTCGCCCGCGGCGTGGCGTGGAGCATGGCCGAGAAGATCGGTACGATGCTCCTCCAGATGGCCGTGAGCCTTATTATCCTGCGCCTGCTGACCCGCGATATCCTCGGCATCATGGCGATCCCGGCGGCCGTGGTGGCCGTGGCGCTGGTGATCGTGGACAGCGGTTTCTCGCAGGCGCTGATCCGCAAGGCGGCTCCTTCGGCGGACGACTACAAATCGGTTTTTGCGTTCAATATCGGGGTTTCGCTGGTGATGTACGCGCTTTTCACGGCGCTGGCGCTCCCTGCTTCCCGTTTCTACGACATGCCGCAGATCGCGCAGATTGCGCCTGTGTTTTTCCTGCAGCTGCCTATCGGGGCGCTGTGCGCCATTCAGAATACGATCTATGTCAGGCAGTTCCGCTTCGCTCTGTTGTCGAAAGTGACTTTCGCTTCGTCGCTTGCGGGCGGACTGGCGGCCATAGGTCTTGCGCTCGCCGGGTTCGGCATCTGGTGTATCGTGGTCCAGCGCGTACTGCAGGCGGCGGTGCGGACCCTGCTGCTGTGGTGGCTGAGCGACTGGCGGCCCTGCGGGGCGTGCAGCCGCGGGCCGCTGCGCGAAATGGCTCCCTTCAGTTTCAGCCTGATCGCTACGGACCTGATTTCGACGTTCTACAATAAGATTCCGCAGTTTTTCCTCGGACGGCTCTATCCGGCCGATACGCTCGGCTCGTTCGATCAGGCGATCAAGCTCAAGGATCAGCCGACGATTTCGGCCATGCAGGCCGTGCAGAGCGTTACTTTCCCGGCGCTGGCCAAGATCAGGGACGACGCTCCGAAGTTCGCCGAAAGCTACCGGCAGGTCGTTATGGTCGTCTCCTACGTCCTTTTCCCGGTTATGCTGGGCATGTCGGCCGTGGCGCACGACATGTTCGCCATCCTGCTGGGCGAGGAGTGGATGCCTACGGTGCCCTATTTCGAGACGGTATGTCTGGTCGGGCTTTTCTATCCGATGTCGATAATCGCCTACAACGTACTGAAAGTCAAGAGCGGCGGCGCATTGATCGTGAAGCTGGAGATCGTCAAGAAAGTGATTATGACGCTGGTTTTCGCCGTGACGATTCCGCTCAGCGTGCAGGCCGTAGTGTGGGGACTCGTGGTGATCGCATTCTGCGAAATGACCGTCAATTTCCTCGCCACGACCAAGTTTACGTCGTTGTCGCCGGGGCGTTTCGTGCGGACGCTGCTGCCTCCGCTGCTGGCGGCCGCCGCGATGTACGGTGCGGTACGGCTGACGGCCCGTGCGATTCCGGATCATGCCCTGCTGCGGCTGATGGCCGAAGTGGCGGCCGGTGCAGTCTGCTATGTCCTGCTGTCGGCCCTGTTCCGGCTCGAAGCCTTCCGTGAAGTGGTAGCTATTGTCCGGAAGCAGTTTTTGCACCGTTGATTCGCAGGCTGCTTGCGTTGGGGGCGCATTCACGGAACATCGGTAAAAATAACTGCCGGTTATACCTTGGGGTGTAACCGGCGGTTTTTGTCGGGGTTGGAAGGCCCCTCTCCGGCCGTCAGGCGTAGACCTTCGGGGTGATGACGCCCCGCAGGACGACCAGCGCGTTGGTGACGAGCGATTCGAGTTCGTTCTCGCCGGGGTAGACCGCGATGGGGGCGATGAACGAGCAGAATTCCGAAATGTACTCCACGACGGGTTTGTTGTGGGCTATGCCGCCCGTCAGGATGACGGCGTCCACCCGTCCGCCGAGGGCGGCGGCCATGGCCCCGATCTGCTTCACGATGCCGTAGCACATGGCGTCTTTCACCACCCGGGCTTTTTCATCGCCCTGATCGATGCGTTCCATGACCTGTATCATGGAGTTGGTCCCCAGATGCGCCACAAGACCGCCTTTGCCGGCCAGCATCTGCTGGATGTCGTGCCGCGTGTAGCGGCCCGAAAAGCAAAGGTCGGCCAGTTCTCCGGCGGGAAGGGTTCCGGCGCGCTCCGGTGCGAACGGTCCGTCGCCGTCGAGGGCGTTGTTCACATCGACGACGCGGCCCTGCTTGTGTGCCGCGACCGAAATGCCGCCGCCGAGGTGAGCGACCACGAGGTTCGCCTTTTCGTAGACGATGCCGATGCGGTCGCAGTGCAGGCGTGCCGTAGCTTTCTGGTTGAGCGCGTGGAAGATCGAACGACGCGGGCAGTCGGGATGCCCGCTCAGGCGCGCTACGTCGTCCATTTCGTCCACGACCACGGGGTCGGCGATGTAGGCTTTGATTCCTACGGTCGCCGCGATTCCGTCGGCCAGCAGGCCGCCGAGGTTGGAGGCGTGCTCCATCGTGGCGTGCAGCAGGTCGCGGCGCATGGCGTCGTTTACTTCGTACACGCCGGCGGGGATGGGTTTGACGAGACCGCCGCGGCCGATTACGGCAGCGAGGGACATGATGTCGAAGCCGTGTTCCTTCAATGCCGTGAGGATCATTTCACGGCGCCAGTCGAGCTGGTCGATGATGTTGGGATAGCGCGCAATCTGTTCCGCCGTGTGGCGCAGGGTCAGATCCAACAAAGGCCGCTCCTCATCGTAGAGGGCGACCTTCGTTGAAGTAGAGCCGGGATTTATCGCTAAAATTTTGAAGCCCATAAATCGGTTCCGGTTAATAGGTTGGTGGGTTAGGTTGTGTGTAGGCTGTTTTACTGTTTCACGGCCAGACAAGCCAGAGCTATCGAGTAAAGCTTGGTCTTGCTGGTGTCGCCGCGCGAGGTCAGCACGCAGGGGACTTTCGTTCCCATGACCATTGCGGCCAGTTCGCCGCCGCAGAGGTGCGTGACGGACTTGAAGAAGACGTTGGCCGATTCGAGGTTGGGGAAGAGCAGGCAGTTGGGATCGCCCGCGACGGACGAGCCTTTGACCTTCTTGTGTTCCGCAACGTCCTTGTAAAGGGCTACGTCGAGCGACAGAGGACCGTCGATGACCACGTCGCCCAGCTGTCCGCGGTCGCCCATCTTGGCCAGCAGTGCGCCTTCGGTCGAGGAGATGACGTTGGGAAGCAGCTGCTCCGACGGAGCGATGCAGGCGATTTTTGGGGTCTTGATGCCCAGCAGATTGGCCGTGCGTGCGAGGTATCCGATCTGCACGGTTTTCTGTTTGAAGTCGGGCAGCGGAATGACCGCTACGTCCGAAATGACGAGCAGTTTGTGGTAGCAGGGCATTTCGACGATCGACACGTGGCTCAGCACGCCTTTCGGGGGAAACAGTCCGGCTTCCTTGTTGAGAATGCCGCGCATGTATTTGTCGGTCGAGACCAGACCTTTCATCAGCACGTCGGCATTGCCGGCGACAACGGCCGAAACGGCCTGCTGTACGCACCTGACGTCGTTGGCTTCATCGACGATGTTGAATGCCTTGATGTCTATGTCGTTCTCGGCGCAGACCTGCTCGATAACGCTCTTTTCACCGAAAAGCGTCGGCTCCACGAGGCCCTCCTTGTAGGCTTCGTACACCGCTTCCAGCGTATGCGAATCCTGACCGTATGCGACGGCCAGCCGTTTTTTACCTCTCTTTCTCGCCTCTTCGACGATTTCAGTAAGATGTTGGATCATAGTTGGGGAAATGTGCTTTGAAAATTATTTTACGAGATTGTATGTATCGGTTGCGATGACCAGCTCTTCGTCGGTGGCGATGACGGCCACCTTGACGCGCGAACCGGGGGCGGAGAGGATCTTGTTCACGCCGCGGGCGCCCTTGTTGGCTTCGCGGTCGAACTCGACGCCCATGAATCCGAGACCCGTGCAGACGGTCTCGCGCATCTCGCACGAGTTCTCGCCGACGCCGCCCGTGAAAACGATCAGGTCCACGCCGCCCATTTCTGCGGCATATTCGCCGACGAATTTGCGGATGCGGCCGTAGTGCATGTCACGGGCCAGAATGGCGCGGGGATTGCCCTCGTCGTAGGCGCGGTCGATGTCGCGCATGTCGCTCGAAAGGTCGGTCAGACCCAGCACGCCCGATTTCTTGTTCATCATGTCGTTCAGCTCGGCGTAGGACATGCCCTCCTTTTCGCCGATGAAGGTGACGGCGCTGGGATCGACGTTGCCGCAGCGGGTGCCCATGACCAGCCCATCCACGGGCGAGAAGCCCATCGAGGTATCGAACGACTTGCCGTTCAGCACGGCTGTCACCGAAGCGCCGTTGCCGATGTGGCAGGTGATGATCTTCGAATTCTCGAAGTCCAGCCCTGCGAGTTTGGCGCCGGTCTGCGCCACGTATTTGTGGCTGGTGCCGTGGAAGCCGTATTTGCGCACGCGGTATTTGTCGTAATAGGCATGGGGCAGGGCGTACATGAAATTGACGGCCGGAATGGTCTGGTGGAACGAAGTGTCGAAGACCGTGACCTGCGGCGTGCCCGGCAGTACCTTCTCGATCGAAAGCACGCCTTCGAGGTTGGCGGGGTTGTGCAGCGGTGCTATCTCGAACAGCGAACGGATTTTGCTCTTCACCTCCTCGGTGACGATGCAGCTCTCGGGGAAGAATTCGCCGCCGTGAGCCACGCGGTGTCCGACGGCTTTCACCTCGTCCAGCGAGCGGATTACGCCGTGCGCCGGGTCGGTGAGGGCGTCGAGCACGAGTTTGATGCCCGTCGTGTGGTCGGGAATCGGACGGTGCAGCTCGAAAGGCTGTTTGCCGACGGGTTTATGGGTAAGGTCGCCTTCCGGCAGACCGATACGTTCCACGATGCCTTTTGCGAGCAGTGTGCTCGATGCGGCTTCCATGTCGATCACCTGATACTTGATCGACGAACTGCCGCAGTTCAATACCAAAATTACCATTGTCTTTTATAAAGTTAATTTCTAAATGTCGTTCCGATCCACATGCCGAGCGCTGCAAAAACAATGCATACCGCGACACTCAGCGCCACATAAATCGCCGCCGTGTTGTAACACCCGGCCCGCAGCAGGCGAACCGCATCGGCCGAAAAGGTCGAAAAGGTGGTGAAACCCCCGCAGAATCCCACGATAAGCAGCCATCCGATCGTTTCGGAGTCGGTGGCTTCCAGCAGGATGCCGATCAGCAGCGATCCCGCGGCATTGACCGTGAACGTACCCGCCGGAAATCCCAGCAGCGTCTGCCCGGCCAAGATTCCGCCGGAAAGCAGATAACGGACGATGCTGCCCGCCGCGCCGCCGAATCCCACGGCCATAAGTTCACGAATCATAAGTTAAATATACATCTAATTTTAAGGATGTGCAAATTTACAGAAAAAATGATTACGAATCGTTATATTTTTTGTTGTTTTTCGGGCGAAATCTGATGCGATACGCTTCAGGTTTCCCGGATCTGCCCGTCGCCCGTGACGACGTATTTGTAGGTCGTCAGTTCGGGAAGGCCCATCGGGCCGCGGGCGTGGAGCTTCTGGGTCGAAATTCCCACCTCGGCGCCGAAGCCGAACTGTCCGCCGTCGGTGAAGGCCGTCGAAACATTGACATAGACGCAGGCGGCGTCCACGGCGCGCGTGAACTGCGTGGCGGTTCGCTTGTTTTCGGTGACGATGGCCTCGCTGTGGCGCGACGAGTAACGGGCGATGTGTGCGAGAGCCTCTTCGGGCGACGCGACGGTCTTCACGGCGAGTTTGTAATCGAGGAATTCCGTGCCGAAATGCCCCTCCGACGCGCGTCCCACCCGGCCGGCGGGGTCGTCCCCGCCGAGGGCCGCGCAATCCTCGGCGTCGGCGTAGACCGTTACACGGGCGTCGGCCAGCGGGGCGCAAAGCTCCGGCAGGTCGGCGAGCCGGTCGCGGTGGACGACGAGACAGTCGAGGGCGTTGCAGACGCTGACGCGCCGGGTTTTGGCGTTGCAGACCACGGCGCGGCCCTTTGCGAGGTCGCCGTCGCGGTCGAAGTAGGTGTGGACGATGCCGGCGCCGGTTTCGATGACCGGGACGCGGGCGTTTTCGCGCACGAAACGGATCAGGCCCGCGCCGCCGCGCGGAATGACGACATCGACATAGCCTACGGCGTTCAGCAGCGCTCCGACGGAGGCGTGGTCCGACGGAAGCAGGGTGAAGGCGTGTTCGTCGATGCCTTGGCTGCGCAGGGCTTCGTGCAGCAGGGCGGCGATGGCCTCGTTGGAGCGGCGGGCGTCGCTGCCGCCTTTCAGTACGCAGGCGTTGCCCGTTTTGATGCAGAGCGAGAAGATGTCGGCCGTGACGTTGGGCCGCGCTTCGCAGATCATGCCGACTACGCCGAACGGAACCCGCCGTTTGACGATGGTCATGCCGTTGGGCCGGGTCCGCCGCTCCAGCTCCTCGCCCTGCGGCGAGGGCAGGTGTGCGACGGTCTCCATGTCGGCGGCGATGGCGCCGATACGCTCCGGAGTCAGCCGCAGGCGGTCGCGCAACGGCGAGTCGGGGGCTATGGCTTCGAGGTCGCGGGCGTTGGCTTCGAGCAGGTGGGGCGTATGCGTGCGCAGCAGTTGTGCGGCGTGCATCAGCGTACGTCCGAGTCGTTCGGATTCGGTCTCGGCCAGAAGCGTTCCGGCCTGACGGGCGGCTTTGAACAGGGATTCGTATTCCATAGTCGTTTTATTCGAGATAGAGGTAATCGCAATGGACGAGGGGCTTCAGCCCTTTGCGTCCGATGCTGCGGCGTGCGGTTTCGCTGTCGCATGAGATGCGGCCCACGGCCAGCTGTGTCCCGTCGGGCGAGAGGATGCGTACCAAATCATCGCGTTCGAAATCGCCCTCGACGGCCGTGACGCCCACGGCGAGGATGCTGGCGGCCTTGCTGGTTCGGACGGCCGCTGCGGCGCCTTCGTCGATGCGCAGGACGCCTTTGGCGAAGCCTTCGCTGCTGGCGATCCACATTTTGACGCCCGACGCCGTGTGCGGGGCGGGTTCGAAGCGCGTGCAGAGCACCTCCTCGCCGGTCAGCGCCAGAGCGGTCAGGATGCCGTCGCGGCGGCCGTTGGCGATGATTACTTCGATGCCCTCGCCGGCCACGCGCGACGAGATGCGGCTCTTGGTCGCCATGCCCCCGCGGCCCCGCGACGAGCGCGCCGGGTCGATGTACCGTGAGAGGTCTTCGGAGGGTTTCACGCGGCGGATCACCTGCGACGCGGGGTCGGAGGGCGAACCGTCGTAGATGCCGTCGATGTTGCTCAGGATAATCAGCGCTTCGGCCTGCATCATGGACGCCACGAGTCCCGAAAGTTCGTCGTTGTCGGTAAACATCAGCTCGGTGACCGAGATGGTGTCGTTCTCGTTGACGATCGGGATCACGCCGTTGGCGAGCATGACTTCCATGCAGTTGCGCTGGTTGAGATACTGCCGCCGCGTGGAGAGGCTCTCCTTGGTGGTGAGCACCTGTCCGCAGACGATGCCGTATTCGTTGAAGAGGTCGTAGTAGCGATTCAGCAGTTTCACCTGCCCGACGGCCGAGAAGAGCTGGCGGGCCGATACGGTGTCGATGCGGCCCGTGCGCTGTTCGAGGACGCTGCGGCCTGAAGCCACGGCGCCCGACGAGACGAGGATCACCTCGATACCGGCCCGGTGGAGCCGGGCGATCTGGTCCACGAGCGCCGAAATGCGCGTCGTGTCGGGGCGTCCGTCGTCGCGGGTCAGCACGTTGCTGCCCGCCTTGATGACGATGCGGCGGTATTTGTTCTTTCTGTCCATGTCTTTGCGGTCCGGGCGGCGCCCGGCGTTACGGTTCGTATTTGTAGCCGACGCCCTTGACGGTGACGATCTTTTCGTCGCCGATCTTCTGGCGCAGTTTGCGGATATGTACGTCGATGGTGCGGTCGCCTACGACCACCTCCGAACCCCAGATCCGGGCATATATCTCTTCGCGCGAGAAGAGTTTGCCCGGCGACGAGTAGAGCAGGTCCAAGAGGGCGAACTCCTTGCGGGGCAGGCTGATTTCGCGGCCGTCGCGCGTGACGGTGTAGCGCTCGCGGTCCATGGCCACGCCCTCCTCCGCCGGAGCGGGAGCCTTTTCGGCGTCGATGCGCTTGAGAATGGCCTGCACGCGGCTGACCAGCAGTTTCATCTTGATCGGCTTGGTCAGGTAATCGTCGGCTCCCACACCGAATCCGGTGAGCTGCTGCTCCTCTTCGCCCAGCGCCGAGAGGAAGACGACCATCGTGTCGCGCAGCTGAGGGTCCTCGCGGATGGCGCGGCAGGTCTGCGCCCCGTCCATCACGGGCATCATCATATCCAGCAGGATCAGGTGGGGGCGGTGTTCTGCCGCGGCTTTCAGTGCTTCGGCTCCGTTCTGGGCCGTGAATACCTCGTAACCCTCCTTGACGAGGGTGTATTTCACGAATTCGAGGATGTCGGGTTCGTCGTCGACGAGCAGGATGCGGTGGCTCATAATTTCGGTCAATGCATTTTCGGCGGCGCATCGGAGGCCGGTTGGCCGTGCGCCGCGCATATCTTGTGCGAAGTTAGCAAATTTCCGGTGAAATCGTTCGGCGGCATGGGAAAAATGGTTATATTTGCGAGATTTATATACTTCCGTATATATGGAAATCAAAAACGTGTATTGAGATGGCTACTGAAAATCCGATTCTTCCTGCTCCCGAGGAGCAAGTCAGCAAGGCTGCTGAAGATGTGCAGAATGTAACTTCCGAAGTGACTCCCGAAGTCCCTGAATCCGAAATGGCTGCGACCGCAGAACCCGAAACGCCCGCTGCCGCGCAGGCCGCACCCGAAGCGCCCGCTGCCGAGGTTTCCGTAACCGGAACGTCGGTTGCAGAGGCTGCCGCTGAAACGGCTGCCGAAGCGCCTGTCGCAGAGGTGCCCGCCGCCGCAGAGACGCTTGCTGCCGACGAGGTTGTCGCCGAAGCGCCCGTCGGAGAGGTCGTTGTCGGGACGCCTGTGGCAGAGGTGTCTGCCGGAGAGGTCCCTGCTGAAGTTTCCGCGGCCGAAGGTCCTGCTGCTGAAGTTCCTGCGGAAGCGGCTCCCGCGGCCGAAGAGTCGGGCCGGGCGAAGCGCGCCCGGATCAAGCCTGCGGCCGAACAGGTCGTGACGGAGACGGAAGAGGAGGCGGCATCCGACGTGCAGGTGGATTTCACGGACGAGGAGGCCGCGCTGGCGGCGCAGGACGCCGGACTCGAATTGGACGGCGAGACCGCCGAGGAAGCCGAGGCCGAGCAGATGGCGGAAAATGTCCATGATGCGGAAAATAAGTTCGCAGGCAGGGGCAAGGAGGAATTGGTGGCTTTGTTTACACGCATGCTCGAAGAGCAGCCCGTGCAGTCGATCCGCCGGGATGTGGAGGCGCTGAAGATCGCCTTCTACCGCATCCGCCGCGCCGAGGTCGAAGCCGCACGCCGCAAATTCATCGAGGAAGGCGGCGCCGAAGAGGATTTCGCGCCGGCCGTGGACGGCGTCGAGGTGCAGCTCAAGGAGCTGTTCAAGGAGTACCGCCGTCGCCGCGACGAGTTCATCGCCAATCTCGAAGCCGAGAAGGAGAAGAATCTGCAGATCAAGCTGGGTATTATCGAGGAACTGAAGGAACTGGTCAATTCGGACGAGACGCTCAACCATACGTTTACCAAATTCCGCGAGCTGCAGCAGCGCTGGAAGGAGACCGGCATCGTGCCCCTGCAGAATGTCAAGGATTTGTGGGAGACCTATAACCTGCACGTCGAGAATTTCTACAGCTTCATCAAGATCAACAAGGAATTGCGCGATCTGGACCTGAAGAAGAATTACGAGCAGAAGGTGGCTTTGTGCGAGCAGGCCGAGGCGCTCGTGCTGGAGCCTTCGGTGGTCGAAGCGTTCCACAAACTGCAGAAACTGCACGACGAATGGCGCGAGACGGGTCCCGTGGCCAACGAATACAAGGAGGTGCTCTGGGAGCGTTTCAAGGCGGCGTCGAGCCGGATCAACAAACAGCATCAGGAGCACTTCGAGGCGCTGAAAGGCGAGCAGGTCCGCAATCTCGAACTGAAAACGGAGCTTTGCGCCGCTACCGAGGAACTGGCCGCGCAGCCGCTCACCACCCGCAAGGAGTGGAACCGGGCCAGCGACCGGCTGCTGGAGATTCAGAAGACGTGGAAGACCATCGGTTTCGCGCCCAAGAAGGACAACAACCGCATTTACGAACGTTTCCGCACGGCGTGCGACAAGTTCTTCGAAGCCAAGCGTCAGTTCTATTCGGGCGTGAAGGCCGAAATGGAGCATAACTTACAGCTCAAGACCGAGATCTGCGAGGCCGCCGAGTCGCTGATGAACAGCGAGGAGTGGAAAAAAGCGACCGATGAGCTGATCGCCCTGCAGGCCCGCTGGAAAGAGATCGGCGCCGTGTCGCGCCGGCATTCGGACGCGATTTGGCGGCGTTTCCGCGCGGCGTGCGACAAGTTCTTCGAGCGCAAGGGCGCGCATTTTGCCAGCGTGGACGGCGAACACGAGGAGAATCTTCGGAAGAAACTCGCGCTGCTGGAAGAGATGGCCGCGGCCGATGTCAAGGCGGGCGGTTACGACGTGATCCGCGAGTTCCAGCGCCGCTGGGGCGAGATCGGGTTCGTGCCCATCAAGCAGAAGGATGCCGTGCAGAAGAAATACAAGGCGGCCGTCGATGCGCTGTTCAATACGCTGCGCGGTACGGAGCGCGACCGTTCGATGAACCGTTTCCGCGAGAAGGTGTCGTCGTTCAAGTCGGCGGGCGGAAACCGCCTGCGTTCGGAGCGCGAACGCCTTTACAGCAAGGTGCGTCAGTTGGAGCAGGAGATCGGCCTGCTGGAGAACAACATCGGTTTCTTCGCCAAGTCGAAGAACGCCGAGTCGCTGATCGCCGACGTGAAGGCCAAGATCGAACGCGCCCGCGAGGAGATGGCCGCTGCGATCGAGAAAGTGAAGCTGATCGACCGTCAGGCGCAGGAGGAAAATCAAGAACACAACGACAATAAATAGAAATAAACGTAATGAAACTTTCCAAACCCAAGTACATATTTGTTACGGGCGGCGTTGCGTCGTCGCTCGGCAAGGGTATTATTTCGGCCTCGATAGCCCGTCTGCTGCAGGCGCGCGGCTATTCGGTGACCATTCAGAAGCTCGACCCCTACATCAACGTCGATCCCGGGACGCTGAATCCCTATGAGCACGGCGAATGTTACGTGACGGAGGACGGTGCGGAGACCGACCTCGATCTGGGCCACTACGAACGTTTTACGAACCAGCCCACGTCGAAGGCCAACAACGTCACGACGGGCCGGATTTACAAGAGCGTCATCGAGAAGGAACGCAAGGGCGAGTATCTGGGCAAGACCGTGCAGGTCATTCCCCATATCACCGACGAGATCAAGCGCCGCATCCAGCTGCTGGCGCAGAAGAAAGTTTACGACGTTATCATCACCGAGATCGGCGGTACGGTGGGCGACATCGAGTCGCTGCCGTTCATCGAGTCGGTGCGCCAGCTGCGCTACTCGCTGGGCTATAAGAATACGGCCCTCGTGCATCTGACGCTGATTCCCTATATGGCGGCTTCGGGCGAGCTGAAGACTAAACCCACCCAGCACTCGGTGAAGGCGCTGCTCGAAAACGGTTTGCAGCCCGACATCCTCGTACTGCGCACCGAGCATCCGCTTTCGGTGAACCTGCGCCGCAAGGTGGCGTTGTTCTGCAACGTGGACGCCAACGCCGTGATGGAGTCGATCGACGTGCCGACGATCTACGAAGTGCCTCAGAAGATGCACGACCAGCATCTGGACGAGGTGGTGCTCCAGAAACTCGACCTGCCCGCCGACAAGGAGCCGGATATGGCTGCGTGGAACGCGCTGGTCGATAAGATCAAGCATCCTTCGAAAAAGATCGAGATCGCATTGGTCGGCAAGTACACCGAACTGCCCGACGCCTACAAGTCGATCTGCGAATCGTTCGTGCATGCGGGCGCCGTGAACGACTGCAAGGTGAAACTGCGCTATGTCAATTCGGAGAAGATCACGTCCGAAACCGTGGCCGAAAAGCTGGGTAGGATGTCGGGTATCCTCGTGGCGCCGGGCTTCGGCAACCGCGGCATCGAAGGCAAGATCGTGGCCGTGCGTTACGCCCGCGAAAACAACATTCCGTTCCTCGGCATCTGTCTGGGCATGCAGTGCGCCGTGATCGAGTTCGCCCGCAACGTACTGGGCATCGCCGACGCCAATTCGAGCGAGATGGAGTCCACGCCGCATCCGGTCATCGACCTGATGGAGGAGCAGAAGGGCGTGACTGCCAAGGGAGGTACGATGCGTCTGGGTGCTTATCCGTGTACGCTGAAGAAAGGTTCGAAAGTCGCAGCGGCGTACGGCAAGCTCAATATTTCGGAACGCCACCGTCACCGTTACGAGTTCAACAACGACTATATGGAGCAGTTCGAAGCCGCCGGCATGCAGGCCGTGGGCATCAATCCCGATACGGGGCTGGTCGAGGTCGTCGAAATATCGGACCACCCGTGGTTCATCGGCACGCAGTACCATCCCGAATACAAGAGTACGGTGCTGAGTCCTTCGCCGCTGTTCGTGGCGTTTGTCGGGGCGGCGCTCAAATACGCCGGAGAAAAGAAGTAATAACCGCAACAGAGTAAGAAGCAAACACGTTTAGATGGATAAAAAAACAATTTTGGGTATTGTCGTCGTGGCGGCCCTTTTTCTGGGATTCGCGTATGTCAATACCAAACAGCAGGAGAAATATCAGCAGGAAATGGCCGCATGGCAGGCCTATCAGGATTCGGTAGCCGCCGCTTCGCGTCCCGCGGTTCCCGCGGCGGACAGCACGGCGGACGGCGCAGCGGGTAGTGTGGCTGCGACGCCCGGCGAAGTGACTGCACCCGAAGCTGCGGCGGATATGGCCGAGACCGTGCGCCAGCGTCGGATCGCCGCGATGGGCGAGTACCTGACTGCGGCGCAGGAGGGTGAGCCGGAAGAGTTTACGGTGGAGAACGAGGTGATGGCGGTGCGTTTCTCGACGCGCGGTGGACAGATTACGGGCGTGACGCTCAAGGACTACACCAAGTACGCTCCCCGCGGCCAGCGCGACGAGCTGATCGAGCTGATGGACCCCGCGAGCGCCCGGTTCGACATGTCGTTCTACGTGAAGAACGGCCTGAACAACGTCAAGGTCAATACGATGGATTATGTGTTCCGCGCCGAACCCGTGAAAACGGCGGGCGACGCCCAACGGGTGACGATGCGCCTTTCGGTGGCGGAGAACGCATGGCTCGAATACGAGTACCTTATATATAATAAGCAGGCTCCGGAGCGCGATTATCTCGTGGATTTCAACGTCCGGCTGGTGAACATGGCTCCGCAGATGGCCAATCAGACTTCGATCGGCATCGACTGGTCGAACGTTTCGTACCAGAACGAGAAGGGTTTCCAGAACGAAAACATGTACACGACGCTGGCGTACCGTTTTCCGGGCGAAAGTTCGATCGAGGAGTTGGGCATGAGCGACGGCGCCAAGTCGAAGAGCGTAGCGACGGCGGTGAACTGGGTGGCTTTCAAGCAGCAGTTCTTCTCGTCGGTGTTCATCGCGCCGCAGAACGTTTCCAGCGCCAACATGGCTTTCGATACGGCGGCTCCCGGCTCGGAACTGCTCAAGAGTTTTTCCGTACAGATGGCCGTGCCCTATTCGGCACAGGTCGAGGGGTATGATTTCGCATTCTACTTCGGTCCCAACAAATATGCGATCTTGAAGAAAGTCACCGACAACAACGGCGCGGACCTCCATATGGAGCGTCTGATTCCGCTGGGCTGGGGTATCTTCGGATGGGTGAACCGCTGGTGCGTGATTCCGGTCTTCGACTTCCTGCGCAACTACATCGGCAGTTTCGGTATCATCATCCTGATTCTGGTGATTCTCGTGAAACTCGTCATCTCGCCGCTCACTTACAAGAGCTACGTGTCGATGGCCAAGATGCGTCTGATAAAACCGCAGGTGGACGAGCTTAATAAGAAATATCCGAAGAAGGAGGACGCCATGAAAAAGCAGCAGGCGACGATGGAACTCTATAAAAAGACCGGCATCAACCCCATGGGCGGTTGTATTCCGATGCTGATCCAGCTGCCGATCCTGATCGCCATGTTCCGCTTCTTCCCTGCGTCGATCGAGCTGCGCGAGCAGCCGTTCCTCTGGGCCGACGACCTCTCGTCGTACGACAGCATCGTGAACCTGCCGTTCTCGATTCCGTTCTACGGCGACCATGTCAGCCTGTTCGCGCTGCTGATGGCCGTGTCGCTGTTCGGGTACTCCTACTTCAACTACCAGCAGACGGCTTCGTCGCAGCCTCAGATGGCCGGCATGAAGTTTATGATGGTCTACATGATGCCGATCATGATGCTGTTGTGGTTCAACAGCTATTCGAGCGGCTTGTGCTACTATTACCTGCTTTCGAACCTCTTCACGATCGGGCAGACGCTCGTTATCCGCCGCATCGTGGACGACGAGAAGATTCATGCCGTGATGCAGGCCAATGCTGCGAGGAAGTCGAAAGGCAAGAAATCGAAATTCCAGCAGCGCTACGAGGAGCTGATGCGTCAGCAGGAGGCCCAGCAGCGGGCCAAACGCAAGTAGTCCCCGGACCGGATTTTTCCCGCGGGCCTTTTTCGGGCGGCTGGGCGTTTATTTTCCGTCGCCGTTTTCCGTCGGCTCTTTTCGGACCGGTTTTTTCCGCAGCGCCTGTTTATAGGCGGTTTTTCCCGGACGACTGGTTGCCGGCGTTCGGGCCGCGGGGAGAGATTCTGGCTGGTACCGCCGGATGCGGCGAAGGCGGCCGGAAGCCGGGATGGACTGCCAAGAACAGGCCGGAGACGAAACCTGCAAACCGGGTTTTCGCCTCCGGCCTTGTTTTTGCTCTGTGGCGAATGTGTAAAATCGTACAGCTATGATGAAACGAATCTTTTTGGTGCTGGCGCTGACGGCGGCCGGCACGGCGATCCGGGCGCAGAGTCTGGGTGAGGAGTACCGGCTCAAACGGGTCGTCCCGGTCGAAGGGCGGCAGGGAATCGCCGCCGACTCGAACTACTATTACGTCTCGGGCAGCACGGCGCTCTACAAGTATGACAAACAGGGGCGGCTGGTCGCTAAAAACGAGCATCCGTTCGAGGGACTGCCGCTCGAAGCCAATCATTTGGGCGATATCGACGTGTGGAACGGCGAGCTGTATGCCGGTATCGAGACTTTCGAAGACGGCAAGGGCGAGAACATTCAGGTCGCCGTTTACGATGCGGACAACCTGAAATGGAAGCGTTCGATCGACTGGGACCCGGAATCGGGGCAGGTCGAGGTGAGCGGACTGGCCGTGGACCGGGACAACGACATGGTCTGGATGTCGGACTGGGTGGACGGCCGCTATCTGTACGGCTATGATCTCAAGACGGGAAAGTATGTCCGCAAGGTGCATCTGCGTCCGGTTCCGCAGTGGCAGCAGGGAATCTTCATGGTGGACGGCCGGATGCTGATCTCGGCGGACGACGGCGATGCGGACCTCGACGAGCCGGATACGATCTATATCGCCGACATGCGCGACGGGAAGAGTTATGCGACGACGCTGCCGTTTCGCGCGATGACCGATTTCCTGCGTGCGGGCGAGATCGAAGGGCTGGCGATAGACCCGCAGACCGACGAATTGCTGGTGCTGGCCAACCGCGGTTCACGAATCGTGCTGGGAATGGTCAAAGGTTTATATCCCGGTTACGACAAGGAACTGCACGAAGTTTATATTTACGAGAAGGTAAAATAGAAAAAGTCCCGGAAGGGACTTTTTCTATTTGGAGCGGACATTGGCGCCGCCGGGTGCATTTGCCGGATGTGTTTGTCGGGGGCATTTGTCGGACGTGTTTGTCGGGCGTGTTTGTCGGGGCTGGATGGGAAGTCTGTCCGGAACGATTGGAGGAACCGATTGCCGTGGCATCTGAGAGGGCGGACGATGGGGCGGGCTGAGTTGCGGGGACCGCGATTATCCGAAACCTGCTGCTTTGCGGTTTCGGGTTCGTGATTTATAAATCCGCTTCGGTTGCTTGCCGGGTGCGGTCGCTGACGATCGCATCGAAATTTTCCAGCGCCCAGCCGATGAGCGAGACGAGGTGGGGCATGAGCGATTCGCCGCGGGGCGTGAGGGCGTATTCGACGCGCGGCGGCACCTCGGGGTAGACCGTGCGCGAAAGCAGGCCGTCCTGTTCGAGCCGGCGCAGGGTCGAGGTGAGCATCTTCTGCGAGATGTCGGTCATCTGGCGGTGTATCTCCGAGAAGCGCAGGCGCCCGCTCGTGTGCAGATTATAGAGCACCAGCAGGGACCATTTGTCGCCGAAGCGGTCCACGATATTGCGGATGGGGCAGGCGGCGTACCCCGGATCTTTTTCGATTTTCGCCATCTTATTCGACGTAGAGCACCAGTCCCTTGAGGTATTCGCCTTCGGGGTGGTAGATACTGATCGGGTGGTCGGCGGGCTGTGTCAGCTGATGCAGGATGCGCACGTTACGGCCTGCGATGGCTGCGGCCGAGAAGACCGTCGTGCGGAACAGTTCCTTCGAAACGGCCTGTGAGCAGGAAAACGTGAAGAGAATGCCGCCGGGTCTGATCTGCGAAATGGCACGGGCGTTGAGCCGCTTGTAGCCCTGCAGGGCATTGCCCAGCACCTTGTGGTGTTTGGCGAAGGCCGGGGGATCGAGAATGATCAGGTCGTATTTGTCGCCGATGTCCTTGAGGTACTCCACGGCGTCGGCCGCAATCTCGCAGAAGTCGGCCTCCCGGCCGAAGTTGAGCACCATGTTTTCGGTGGCGAGTGTCACGGCGCGTTCGGACGAGTCCACCGAGCAGACCTTCTGTGCGCCGCCCGCCATGGCGTAGACCGAGAACCCGCCCGTGTAACAGAAGGTGTTGAGTACCGTGCGGCCTTTGGCATAGCGCTTCACCAGTTCGCGGTTTTCGCGCTGGTCGAGGAAAAAGCCCGTCTTCTGGCCTTTTTCCCAGTTCACGAGAAATTTCTCGCCGTTCTCCGTTACGACGTGCGATTCGTGGTCGGAACTGCCCCACAGATAGCCGTCCACGGCGCCCAGTCGGGCGTTGAACGGAACCGTCTGCGAACTTTTGTCGTAGACGGCTGTGATTTTATCGCCGTAAGTCGCCAGAATCGCCTTGGCGATCTCCATGCGGGCATGGTACATGCCGACCGAATGGCACTGGACCACGGCCACCGTGCCGTAGATGTCTACGACCAATCCCGGCAGGGCGTCGCCCTCGCCGTGCACCAGCCGGTAGCAGTCGGTGTCGGGATTGTCCGTAAGTCCCAGTGCGCGGCGTACGTCGTGCGCTATGGCGATGCGGCGGTTCCACCACTGCTGATCGATCTGCTCCCGGCAGAACGACAGCACGCGCACGGCGATCGAACCGATCTGGTAGTGTCCCTGCGCGATGAATTCGCCCGAACGGGTGTAGACTTCGACCAGAGCGCCTTCGGCGATCTCCGACTCGTCTTCGGCCTTGATGTAGTCGATGGCTCCCGAGAAAATCCACGGGTGGCGGCGCATAAGAGATTCTTCCTTGCCTTTGCGCAGGTAGATTTGAGGTGTCATGCTTTGGGACGTTTTATTTTGGGTGTGTGCAGCAGTTTGTCGTAGATCGCCGTGCAGACCCATGCATCGGTCGCGGCGTAGAGTTTCTGTTTGTCGGTGAGCGTCGCGGCCTCCCAGTTGCTCAGCCGCTGGGCTTTGGAGACACGCTGCCGGAGGACGATGGCCGAGAGCTTGCGCAGGCTCTTGTCCTCGATGCCCCATTCGGGGGCGATGGACTGCAGGTCCACGAATCCGCCGTCGCGGAAGTGACGGATCTGGCGCAGCGAACGCAGGTCGCCCGCCACGTCGGCGCCGATTTTGAGGATGGATTGGGTTTCGAGCACCTGAAGGATCGGCTTGGCCAGCGGAATCTTGTTCAGCCGGAACAGGAAGCAGAGCTGCGGGGTCGAGAGCTGAAGCAGCGATACCCGGTAGGTCACGCCCGGACGAAACGAGGGGCGTGTCTCGGTGTCGAAGCCGATGACGGTCTGTTTCATCAGAAACTTGCAGGCCGGCACGATGTCGCGCTCGTGCTCGATGATGCGGATCTCGCCCTTGAATTCGATGGCGGGAAGCGCGGCGGTCTCCTCGTTGCTTATTTTATCGATAAAATTATTTGTCGTAGTCATGCGATGGAACGTTCCCACAAAATTACGGAATTATTTCCGGAAAACGACATGTTCGCAGACCTTTTTACGACCCGGCGGCGGGATGCCCGGTTATTTCAGCCTGATTTTCCCGTCCTTGCCGGTGTCGAGCACGCCTTCTTCGAGCAGTTGCCGGATCACCTCGCCGATCCGCTGCACGCCGCCCGGAAATCCGGCTGCCAGTTCGCGCGGGTCGGCGGGACTTTCGGCCAGCCGTTCGAGCACCGCTTCGCGCAGGTTTTCCGCCGCATTGCCGGCGGAGGCGTCCGCGGATTTTTGTTTCTCGGCGCGCCTGCGGGCCAGACAGATGTCGCAGACGCCGCACGGCGCGGGATCGCCCTCGCCGAAGTAGGCTTCCAGCACGGCGCTGCGACAGCGGGTTTCGTTGGCGGCGTAGTCGAGCATGTGCTCGAAGCGTTCGCGCATCAGTTCCTGACGCCGTTTGTAGGTGTCAGGGGAGATGTAGAGGTCGGCGCGGGGCAGCCGCTCCTCGTTCATGAAGAGGATCGGCGAGCGGTTGGAGGGAACATAACGGATCACGCGCAGCTGCCAGAGCCGTTTGAGCAGCTCCTTGACCCGCTCGACGGTGTAGCCGCTCCATGTGGCTATTTCGCCCTCGTCGATCTGGCGGAATTCGGTGAAGACGCCGTTGTAAAGGCGCAGCAGCGTACGGATGAAGTGGTCGAGTTCGTCGCGCTGGACGCGGATGCGGTAGAGGTCGTCGCGGCTTACGCAGAACATGATCCGCGCCGGGTTTTCCTGTGCGTCGGTCAGCGTCATGTAGCCGTTCTGCTGCAGGAGTTTGAGCGCGCTCTGCACCGTGCCGGAGTAGAGGTGTTCGCGGGCGCAGAAGTCGTGGATGTTGAACAGAAACGAAGCTTCGGCGCCGTCGCCGATGCCTATCTGCAGGTAGGAGCAGACCTTTTCGTAGATGTCTTTGATCTTTTCGAGCGGCGGAAATTCCTGCTCGAAACGCTTCACGATGCGGTCGCCGTCGTCGGGGGAAGTCAGCAGCAGGGCGTAGCTGCGCACGCCGTCGCGGCCCGCGCGGCCGGCCTCCTGATAGTAGCTTTCGAGCGAATCGCACATGGTATAATGGGCGACGAACCGTACGTCGGGTTTGTCGATGCCCATGCCGAAGGCATTGGTGGCGACCATGACGCGCGTCCTGCCCGCGATCCACTCCTCCTGTCGCAGCGAACGCTCGGCGTGTCCCATCCCGCCGTGGTAGGCTGCGGCCGTCACGCCCTGCCGGCGCAGCATGTCGGCGATCTGCTCGGTGCCTTCGCGCGTGCGGACGTAGACGATGCCCGAACCGGGAACGTTCTGGACCAGCCGGAGCAGCTGGCCGTTTTTGTCGTCGGTGCGGCGGACGCTGTACGAGAGGTTGGGGCGTGCGAAACTGCTGCGCAGGATATGCGGTTCGGCGAAGCGCAGGTGGCGCATGATGTCCTCGGCCACGAGCTTGGTCGCCGAGGCCGTGAGCGCCAGTACGGGAACGTCCGGCAGTTTTTCGCGCAGTTCGGCGATGCGCAGGTACGAGGGGCGGAAGTCGTAGCCCCACTGCGAGATACAGTGGGCCTCGTCCACGGCCAGCAGCGAGACCTTCATGCGTTCCACGCGCAGGCGGAAAGCTTCGGTGGCGAGCCGTTCGGGCGCCACGTAGAGGAATTTGACGTCGCCGTAGACGCAGTTGTCCAGTGCGATGTCGATCTGCCGCGGCGAGAGTCCCGAATGGATGGCGACGGCCGGAATGCGCCGCGCCCGCAGGCGGTCCACCTGATCTTTCATCAGGGCGATCAGGGGCGTGACGACGATGCACAATCCCGGCTGCGCAAGCCCCGGAACCTGATAGGTCAGCGACTTGCCGCCGCCCGTGGGCATGAGGGCCAGCGTATCGCGTCCGGCCATCGCCGAGCGGATGATCCGCTCCTGTACGGGACGGAATTCGGTGAAGCCCCAGTAGCGCTTCAGCACCTCGAAAATCTTGTCTGCGGACCCTTCCATAGACACAAAGGTAGGAAAAATTAGGCGGTTTGAGGAATTTTTTATACTTTTGCGCTTGGTTAAACGTTCGACGAATGAAGATAAACGAAAAGTTCAAAGTGCGCGAGATGGCGGGGGAGCATGTGATTATCATGCCGGGCCGCGTCGGTGCCGATATGACCCGGATTCTTGCGCTCAACGACTCGTCGCTCTATCTTTGGGAGACGCTCCGCGGCCGCGATTTCACGACCGAAGAGGCCGCCGGCCTGCTTACCGAACGTTACGAGGTGGACGAGGCTACCGCCCTGCGCGACGCGCAGGCGTGGACCGGGAAGCTCGCCGAATGCGGCGTGCTGGAGTAGCCTGCACCTTATATTATCGCATGAAACTGAGAAGACTCATATCGCTGTTACTGCTCTCCGTCTACCTGCTGGCGACGGGCGGACCGGCGTATGTCTCGCTTTCGTGCAAATGCGTTGTGATGACGGCCCGTGCCGCCCACGTATGCTGTCACCACTGCCAGCACGGCGGAGAGGCTTTCGACGGGACTGCGTCGCTGAAAGCTACGTGCTGCGGCAATCACCATTCGACGGAGATCGATCTCTATACATTCTCTCAGGACAACGAAAAATCGACCCGCTGTACGGTTACCGACCTGCCGCCCGCGCTGGTGGCGGAGGCTCCGGCGCCCGCCGACATGTCGCTCGGCAGGGAGAAAACCGTCGGACGGTGCGCCCCCTTCGTCGAACGGGGCCATGTCCGCTGCGCGGGACTCCGCGCCCCTCCCGTATTGGCTTAAAACCCTTTTGGGGCGGATGCTGCGTGCATCCGTCCGGAATCAGTTTTAACCAATAACGGAACGTAATGAAAATCAACAAAATTTTAGTTTTATCTGTTTCAGCCCTCGCTGTGTGCGGCACCCTCAGCGCACAGGATTTGCGGGGTGTGGTCCGCGACGCCGACAACCAGCCGCTGGTAGGCGCTTCGGTCTACTGGGAGGGTACCACGATCGGCGCCAGCACCGATGCCGAGGGAGCTTTCCTGCTCCACCGCGTGAAAGGTTACGACAACTTGGTAGCTTCGTATCTGGGCTTCGTGAACGACACGCTGCGCGTCGAGAACGGCGCGGAGCGGATCGAATTCGCACTCAAGGCGGACGGCGTGGAGCTGGAGGACGTCGTGGTCGAGGAAAACCTCAGCGGCAACTTCGTCAAACGCGACGGCATCGTCAAGAACGAGATGATTTCGTTCGCGGGTCTCTGCAAGATGGCCTGCTGCAACCTTGCCGAGAGTTTCGAGAATTCGGCCTCGGTGACCGTGGGTTACAGCGACGCCATTTCGGGCGCACGTCAGATTAAGATGCTGGGCCTTGCGGGTACCTATACGCAGATTCTCGACGAGAACCGTCCGATCATGCGCGGCCTGAGCGCCCCCTACGGCCTGAGCTACACGCCGGGCATGTGGCTCAATTCGATTCAGGTGTCGAAGGGCGTGGCTTCGGTTACGGCGGGCCATGAAGCCATCACGGGGCAGATCAACCTCGAACACCGCAAGCCCACCGACGACGAGCGGCTGTTCGTGAATCTCTACCTCGACGACGAACTGCGTCCCGAGGCCAATATCTCGACGGCGTTTCCCGTCTCCAAGAACAAGAAACTGTCGAGCGTGATCCTGCTCCACGGCTCGATGGACACCGACGTGCGCAAGATGGACCACAACGACGACGGTTTTCGCGACCTGCCGCTGGCCGACCAGTTCAACATCGCCAACAAATGGCTCTATGCCGCCGACAACGGCACGCAGATTCGCTGGGGCTGGAAGTTCGTGCAGGAGAACCGTTTGGGCGGCATGCTCGACTATAAGAATTCGATGCGTGACGAGATGCGCGAGAAGTGGGACCAGCCCGGAACGCTTTACGGGTCGAAGATCCGCAACCGCGGCGCAAACGGCTATTTTAAAATAGGTATGCCCGTCGGTCCTTCGGTGTACGATCCGGACGAGAAGGACGAGATGCGTTCGAACCTCGCGTTCGTGGCCGACTTCGACCACTTCAACGAAAACGCCTACTTCGGCCTGAACGACTACAAGGGCAACGAGAATGCGCTGGCGATGAACCTGATGTACAATCACTACTTCACCTACCGTTCGTCGCTGATCGTCGGTGCGCAGGCGCAGCTGCAGTATTACCGCGAGAGTCTGGCCAACAACACGCCGTGGATCGAGACCGCGAAGTCGCGTTTCTACGATTTCGACCGCAGCGAGCAGGAGGTGGGCGCCTATGCCGAATACACCTATGCCGTCAAGGACAAGTTCTCGATCGTGGCCGGCGTTCGCGGCGATTACAACGCCTTCTACGACAAGTTCTTCGTGACGCCCCGCGGCCATATCCGCTGGAACATCACCCCTTCGACGACGCTGCGCGGTTCGGCCGGACTGGGGTACCGTTCGACCAATCTCATTACCGACAATATCGGTATGCTGGCCACGGGCCGCGAGATCGTAATTCCCGATTTCGACGGATTCAACCGGCTGGAAAAGGCCCTGACCGTGGGCGGAAGCCTGACGCAGACCTTCGGGCTGGTGAGCGCCGACGACGCGACGCTGAGTTTCGACTATTTCCGTACGCAGTTCTACAACTCGGTGATCGCGGATCAGGAGATGTATGCGGACAAAATCATGCTCTACAACTCGGATAAGCATTCCTATACGGATACCTATCAGATCGACTTCTCGTGGACGCCGGTCGAGCGGTTCGATATTTTCGCGACGTTCCGCTACACGAACAGCGAAATGACGATCGACCGTCCCGACGGAACGACGGCCCGCGTGGAGCGTCCGCTGGTGAGCCAGTACAAGACGCTGCTCAATATCCAGTACGCCACGAAGTTCCGCCGCTGGGTGTTCGACGCCACGGCGCAGCTGAACGGCCCTGCGCGCATCCCGACGCAGACCGGAAATCTGGCCGACGACAAGTATTCGCCCCGTTATCCGATGTTCTTCGCGCAGGTGAGCCGCAAGATCGGCAAGTTCGATATTTATGTCGGCTGCGAGAATATCGCCGACTACCGTCAGCACGATCCGATTCTGAATGCGGACAACCCCTTCTCGACGGGATTCAACTCGATGAACGTCTGGGGACCGCTCATGGGCCGCAAATTTTACGCGTTTCTGCGCTTCAATCTGTATTGATACGCTCCGCGGGACCGGTGGAAAAGAGACATCAAACCTTAAAATAATACGAAGATGAAAAAGATTTTTATGCTGTGCCTCGCCCTTGTGATGGGTGTCGGCATGTGCGCGGCCGAGAAGCCGGCCAACAAGAAAACGGTGACGACGGTATTTACGACCGATATCGACTGCGAGCACTGCGTCAAGAAGATCATGAACAACGTTCCGTCGCTGGGCAAGGGCGTGAAGGACGTGCAGGTCGATCTGCCGAAAAAAGAGGTGACCGTGGTGTACGACGGCACGAAGAACGATGACGAGAATATCGTAAAGGGTTTCGCTTCGCTCAAGGTGAAGGCCGAGCCGAAGAAAGCCGATGCGAAGAAGTAGCGGCGGCCGGGTTTTGTTATTGAAAAAGGAGGACTTCGGGTCCTCCTTTTTTTGTCGTCAGTCTGCAGGGACGGGTTGCAGGGCGGAGGTATTGCTCGCTTGCGGCCGGGCTATGGACGATTTGCAGTCGGATTTGCAGCCGAATTTGCGGCTGAGTTTGCGGCCGGGGCTGAGACCGGGGTTGAGACCGGGTGGGTGGACGGCCCGGTCGTCTGTCAGTGAATGGGGCGATTGCCGGACATTTTGTTGCGCCGTCTGCGCCGCAGGCAGAAATCAAGTCCGGACAAGCCGAGAAAAACTGCGGCGGTGAAGATGTAGAGCAGGGGCAGACTGTTCTCTTCGGCCGGGGAAGCGGGAATATCCGGCAGTTTCATGAATCCGCTCAGGTCGGGAAATTCGGGCAGAGCGGGAAGCGCCGGCAGGTCGGGAAATTCGGGAAGTTCCGGCAGTGCGGGCAGTTGAAGTCCCACGCCCGGCTCATAGAAGAAATACCAGCCGATACCTGCGATCAGCGCTGTTATGCAACCGATGCCGGAGAGGGCCAGCAGCCATGTTTCGCGTTTCTCGCGGCGTGCCGATTCGTGCCGGATGCGTTCCATGAGGCGCGCGGAAAAATCCTCGGGCAGCTGTGTGCCCGGGGCCTGTTCCAATGCGCGGCGGATAATACTATGTTTTGTGTCCATGCAGTTGCGTGTTTGCCAATATATATAATTTTTTGCGGATGCGGTGCAGCCGGACTTTGACGTTGGATTCCGTCAGGCCGGTGATTTGGGCGCATTCGCCGACGGAGCGTTCTTCGTAATAGAAGAGCGATACGAGCGCCCGCTCTTCGGGTTCGAGCCGTTCGACGGCCCGGGTCAGCGCGTCGATATGCTCTTGCTTTTGCTCCCAGCCGTCAAGTCGGTCTGCATAGCTGTCAGGCAAACTGGCGAGCCGTTTTTCGTCGATACAGGCCCATTCGTGTTTTCTTCGCCGCGTTTGGGAGACCGCCGTGTTGTAGGCGATGCGGAAGAGCCACGTCGGGAATGCACTGCGGGCGTCGAAGCGATGCAGGCTGCGGAACGCCTTCAAGAAAACGTCCTGCGTCAACTCTTCGGCGTCTTCGGGACAGCCGACTATACGGGAAACCAGCGTGTAGACCACCCGTCCGTAGCACTCGGCGAAGATGGCGTACAGATCGGTTTCTCCGTTTAAGATCCGTCGAATCAGTTCCTGTTCCTCCTGTTGCTGCATAACTGTCTGTTTAGACGCAGGAGGTCGGAAAAGGTTACACGTGACGACATTTTTGTCGGGTTTGTAACGTTTTTCCGCAAACTGCGTGGAATAGAGCAAAGATCGCAAGGACGAGGTCATTAAGTATTAATAATTAAGATTGTGATTGATTT
>JAJPZH010000257.1 GCA_021204515.1 Alistipes sp.
TCTGAAACCGATGCTGGGTTAGCGCCGTCCGCATAATATCGTAAACGCCCCGGCTGATTCAGTGTGGGATTAAAGTGATGTAACGACTTGATTTATCGGGTCGTTACATTTTTGTATAGGATAAATAGGTAACGAAAAGGCAACGGTTTATTTTCAGCTTCTTGCGCTCAAATACCGCATTCCAAATAACCTACTGCAAGATACGAAAAATTTTTGGAATTGGCAAATCAAACAATGTATCGAAAACATTCTAAGATTCACCTCTTTATGATTTAAGTTCAAAAGCAAGAAGAAAGGGTCGCACGTAAAGCATAGGTTCTCGCGAATTTATATCTTTTCCGGAACCTTCAATATTATGCCATGTTAATTTTGTCAGATATAAGTTAAATCGGTATTTTTTCGTATATTGGATAATAATTATTTGGGCTGTTTATGAAACGATTTATTTATGTTTGCGCCTTTTTTCTATGCTTGTGTTCATGTTCCGAGAGCAAATACATAGCCGAAGAACTGGAACGCACGCAGGAAATAATTAACGATTATCCAGATAGTGCGTTACACTCCTTGCAAGCTATCGTCCCCGGCAGTATTCGCAAAAAAACGACTAAAGCACATTATGGGCTGCTTTATTCGCTGGCGTTGGATAAGACAGGACAAACCATAGATACCGATTCGATGCTCCGTCCTGCAGTAAACTATTTCATGCGCAAAGGCACGAACCGACAAAAGTTCCTTTCTTGGTATTGTCTGGGGCGCATGGAATACAGCGCAAATAATTATCAGAAAGCAACCGAATCATATCTTAAAGCGTTGGAGTATCGGGACATGATAGATGATCCTTACCTGATCGGAGTGTGTAACTTCGTGTTAGGAGAACTGAATTTGAAGCAAAATAATTATCAAAGGGCTTTGTTTTATTATCAAGAAGCCTACGAAAACTATCAGGCCGCAAATAAAACCAAACACCAAGTCAACGCTAAAATTGCCATTGCCGCTGTTTACTACATGGAGAATGAAGACGACAACGCGCTCCGGGATTATCGAGAAGCATTGAATCTATCCGAACAATTCGGGTATAAGGATTTTCAGGTGTACTGCCTGCGTTGTTTAATCGGGATTCTTTCGAACAAAGGCGTAACCAACGAAACCAACGATTATGTAGGCCGTTTTCTCCAGTTGTCGGATGATTTATCGCCGAATGATTGCTGTGTTTTGGGGGAATATTATTTGCGTATCAATAAACCGGACAGCGCCGAATATTATTTGAACGCAGCGATTTCAGCCAATATTGGAGGGCCGCGCGAAAACGATGCGGCAGCTAAAATTCTCCTTGCCGAAGCCTATACGCTGAATGAGGATTACCGAGCTGCCTACTATATGCAAAAGGAGTGTCTTGCTTTATGTGATTCGATACATTTAAGCTATATGAATAATTCTGCGGCCGAAACCGAACTGCGCTATAAAAACGAACGCTTGGAATTTGAACGCTATCGCTCCAGTGTAAGACAAAATGTAATTTATATTATCGCTTTGGTTTCAGTCATAGCGATCTGCGGCATTATTTACATCTTCTGCCGTAGAAATAAGATGCAGAAACAAAGAATCGAGGAATATCTGACGCTGATTGAAGAACTGAATAAGACCAAATTGCAAATACCCGATGCCGCAAAAATTAGTGAACTGCTTAATACGCGCTTTCAAGTCCTGAAAGAACTTGCAAAGACCTATTACGAGTTTGAAAATTCCCCGGCTCTTACCAAGAAAGTCAAAGGTATTTTATCCGAAAAGATTTTGGATAAAACGATAATGTCGGATTTAGAGAATACCCTGAATCAACAATACGATAATGTGATTTCCAATTTCAAGTCTGAATATCCGAAAATCAAGCCATGTTTCGTGGAATTGCTGTGCCTGCTCTATGCCGGATTTTCACCGCAACAGATAAGCGTTATTACCAATGAAACGCTAAAAACAATATACATGCGGAAGTTCCATTTAAAAAAGAAAATAATAGCTTCGCATATTACAACCAAAGATGTGATTCTCAACATTATTTCGTAAATATCAGACAATCAACATTTTGCCAATAAGACCTGTTGGCGGCAAAGATTTGCCGATAATTTACTGATTTAGAACATATTAGAGCAAAGCCCGAAAAATGAAAAATTTTCGGGCTTTTTGATATGTATAATAGCCTGTATTTCAGGCAGGAATTCTCCTTGTTTGAAAAATTTTAGCGGCCCTTATTTCTTGGGTTTCGGGGACATTTGCTCTAATTTTGAAATACACAAATATCTCACTCTAAATCGAATAAACTTATGAAAAAACTATCTTTTGCAATGCTCGTAATTGTAGATTTGTTCATGCTGTTTTCCGGCATTCATTCAGTATATGGTGGCGGCAAGCAGCAAGCAAAAGAAGCGGTTATCGTCAAGCAGGTAAAAGTCGGCGGCGGCCCCGTTTGTCTATCAGAAAACACACCGCTTGTATTCTATGATCGTTCGATGGATATAATAGAGGTCATTTTTACATCGGGCACAGGGAGTAAAACGGGACAGTTGGTAATCTCCGGCAACTATAGTCAGGTTACAGAACAGTTCGACCTTTTCAATGGGAAAAGCATCATTCCGATCCCCGAACTGGAACCGGGATTTTATACGATCGAACTGTCGATAGACAAAAATATTTTCGCAGGTGATTTATTCATCGAATAACACAATGTAAGACAAAGAAAGGGAGGACAGAAGTAGCTACTAGTCGTATTGTCAGACAGCTAATCCACCATATTCCAAACTCTCTAGTGCAAGTCTTTATTACTCACACAAAAATTCACTACTAACTTAAACTTCAAGGCCATGAAAAAAGTATTAGCATTAATTGTATTGTGTTTCATCGCATTTAATAGCCATGCACAATTAAAGTATCAGGACGGCTATTTAGTTTATAACGCTATGGAGCGTTATAACGGATATATGACTAATTGGGAGGGCTGGGCGCATTGTTGGAAATTCGGCGATCGGATGATAAAATTCGACCTCGGCCCCGCAGATTCGCGCGTTTCCAGCAACTCCGACAAACTCGTACTCTACGATACGGAGAATGGCGGTTTCATCGACCTGTACGCCCGTAACGTCTATACGAACTCCGATGCCGCTTCGAAAACTAATATCCAGTCGTTAGGTAACGCAATGGCAACTCTTGCGCAACTGCGTCCCGTATCGTTTGAATGGGTCGATAAGGCGCATTATTTCAAGACCAGCCGACGTTCGACGGGTATTTCCAATCCCAAAGAAATGGGATTCATTGCCCAAGAGATCGAGCAGGTACTTCCCGACATCGTGGCCGTGGATTGCGAGGGTCACCGCGTCGTAAATTACAGCGCATTGATTCCTCTGCTTACCAAGTCGATTCAGGAGCTTAACGGCCAGATCGAAACTCTTCCGGAAAATAATTAAACGACAATTATTATGAAAAGAATACTGAATATAATCGGTATTTTCTTTCTGTCGATAATAGTATTCACCAGTTGCCAGAAGTCGCCGGAAGAACTGAACGAGGGTTCTCCGCAAACGAGGGCCGTGGGTGTAACCGGAACCTATTATTGGTATAACGGAGAGAAAATTTACCTGACCCCGAAAAATGATAAACAGTTCATCCTTTTTAAAACATCGGATGCCAATAGTTTATCATCGCTCTTTACAGCGTCCGCACCGGGCACAAGCAAGGCGGAAACTTCTATGCAGAAAGTTGTTCTTTCATCTCATTTGGAGCCAATCGACGAAAACAACTCTTTGCCTGCGGAGGATTATAGTTGGGCTACGATTTCCACAAATGATTTAAACGCAGCGAAATCATCAGCTATAATTTATTCTGCCCCCTATTTCACGTTACCCGACGGAAAAGAAGCGGGATTGAGCCATCTATTTTATGTAAAAGTGAAATCCCTGTACGATTTGCGTACTCTCCAACAGTTCGCCGAAGAAAACAAAGTGACGATACTCGGCAGAAACGGATATATGCGTGACTGGTACACGCTTTCCTGCACCAATGAATCCGCAGGCAATGCGTTGGACATGGCTAACATATTTTATGAAACCGGGCTTTTCGAGGCTTGTCAGCCGGATTTGATGTGTGACGATGACTTATATGCCGTGGTAAACGATCCGCTTTACAGTTCGCAGTGGCATTTGAAAAACACGGCGACCGCTGGAGTAGACATTAACTTCGAAAACGCGCGGGCAGAAAGTTTAGGATCTGAAAACATTATTGTCGCTGTTGTCGATCATGGAATACAGTTAGATCACCCCGATTTGAATGTCCACACAATCAGCTACGACAGTGAAACCGGAACTCGTCCGAGCAAGGTTTATGGCACTCATGGGACTAATTGTTCTGGATTTATCAGTGCTAAAACCAATAATGGAATCGGCATCGCTTCAATAGCTCCTAACTGCAAACTGATGTCTATAAGTAATACGCTTATGGGAAATCCCGACAGTCGGCAGAAAAGGGCCGATGCAATCAATTTTGCCTGCAATAATGGCGCTGCCGTTATTTCGAATTCATGGGGTTCTTCGGTCAAATACCAAGTCATTGACGATGCTATTTCCAATGCGTTGAGAAACGGACGTTCGGGAAAGGGGTGCGTCGTTGTGTTTGCATCAGGCAATGATTATCAATCGACCGTTGGTTATCCGGCAAATTGTAATCCCGAAGTTATAGCGGTGGGTGCAATCAGCAGCAGCGGTATGCGGGCATCGTTCAGCAATTATGGTTCCGTTCTGGATGTTGTCGCTCCGGGTGAGGATGTCATTACAACTACCACTAATAGCGGTTATTCATCCGCCATTAGCGGGACTTCGTTTGCTTGTCCGCTTGTCGCAGGGGTTGCCGCATTGGTTCTTTCCGTAAATCCGGATTTGACGCAAAAGCAGGTTGCGGATATTATCGAAAGTACGGCTAAAAAGTGTGGCAACTATTCCTATACGACCCAATCGGGCCACACCAACGGAACTTGGAACAACCAAATGGGCTATGGTTTGGTAGATGCTTACGCCGCTGCTATAAAGGCTAAAGACACAGGCTCTACCGTCTATTTCAACGACAAGACGGTAACAACCGATACCGTTATTTCGGGCGATGAGATTTCCGCGACGAACGTAACCGTTAAAAATAATGCCAAACTGACGTTTACCAATGCCAAGAGCATTATTATCACACAACCTTTTACCGTCGAACTCACTTCGTCATTAGAACTTTCCTTACAGTAATTTTACCGATAAGGCGGAGAATCGGATTCTCCGCCTTTGTTTTTTCAAATTTCCACCATGCAAACACGCCATCAGGATTGTTCCGCCTACTTTGAAGAAACAGCAACTTCCTGCCGGAACTATTATCTCCCTTACATTGAACAGCACACATCCTTGAAATTCGGCCGTAACTGCCGGGTAATGGAGGTCGGTTGCGGCTTTGGCGGCATTCTTTCCATTTTTGCGGCAAAGGGGGCCACGGTAACAGGAATAGATATTCATAAACCGTCAATCGAAACCGCAAAGACACTTTTCGCCGAAAGGGGGTTGAAAGGGACGTTTATCTGTTCGGACATTTTCGATTACAGCGACACACAACCTTACGACCTGATTATCCTGCACGATGCGTTGGAGCATATTCCCGAAAAGGAGCGGCTGATGTTGCATTTAAAATCCTTTTTGAAAGCTGACGGCCTTTTGTATCTGGGATTCCCCGCATGGCAAATGCCGTTCGGGGGACATCAGCAAATGGCGAAGAACAGGATTATCGCCAATTGACCTTACATCCACCTGTTGCCCCGATCTGTTTTCCGTTTCGTGTACAGGCCATCCCGCGAAAAGGAAAGTACTGTGAAATGTTTTTTTGAAATTCGGGATACGCGCATCACTATCGAGGGTTTCCATAAATTAGTGACGGAGACGGAGCTACGAATCGTCAATCAGCGGCTATATTTTATAAACCCGAATTATCAAGTTAAATTCGGATTGAAACCCCGCATACTATCTCCCTTTATCGGGAAAATACCTTATGTGAGAAATTTTTTCACGACAACCTGCTACTACCTGCTGGCAAAGCAGGAGGGGGCTAATTAACCTCCAGATCGAGCGATATTCTCGCTTCGCCCGGAACGGACGGAACCAACTGGGCTACACGCCATTTCGGGGCTTCGGTGGTGTCGTTCAACAG
>JAJPZH010000271.1 GCA_021204515.1 Alistipes sp.
AAGTATCCTCTGCCTCGGCAGCGTCAGATGTCTATAAGAGACCGGGCAGGGAGTGAGGAATGAAAAAAAGAGACCCCGAAGGGTCTCTTTGCTGTCGGTGTCCTATGAGGCTATTCCGTCTCTTTCCGGTTTCGGACCAGCTCTTTGAAGCAGTGGCGGCAGATCGCCTCGTAGGAGTCCGTTTCGCCCAGCACGACCAGTTTCTCGTCTTGCGTAAGGCGGTGCGAATGGTGCGCGAGATTGCCGCAGCGGACGCAGATGGCGTGGACCTTGGTGACGTATTCGGCCGTGGCCATCAGCGCCGGCATCGGGCCGAAGGGTTTTCCGGTGTAGTCCATGTCGAGTCCCGCGACGATCACCCGCACGCCGCTGTCGGCCAGTTCGCGGCAGACTTCGATGATGCCGTCGTCGAAGAACTGCGCCTCGTCGATGCCCACGATATCGACGTCGGAGGTCATCAGCAGGATGTTCCGGGCCGAATCGACCGGCGTGGAGCGGATGGCGTTGGCGTCGTGCGAGACCACCTCCTCTTCCGAATAGCGTACGTCGATGCGGGGTTTGAAGATTTCGACCTTCTGGTGGGCGAATTTGGCGCGTTTGAGACGGCGTATCAGCTCTTCGGTCTTGCCCGAGAACATCGAGCCGCAGATTACTTCGATCCAGCCCTTGCGGCTGGCGTTTTCCAAAAACATAAGTTGTAAAATCGTTTATATCGGTTTGTTCGGTTCCTGTTTGCTTTCGCCGTGCGGCTCGCGGGCGGTGGAGGTTCGGGTTGTCGCACCGCTGTCTTCGGAGCCGGAGTGTCGCACTGCTGTCTTCGGAGCCGGGGTATGCCCGGCTGTTACCGTCCGGGGATGCCGGGCCGGGTTGTCATTCGCACTCGTCGAGGCGGGTGATGCGGGCGCCGAGGGCGTTCAGGCGGCCGTCGATGTCGCGGTAGCCGCGGTCGATCTGGTCGATGTTCTGGATCGTCGAGACCCCCTCGGCCGACATGGCGGCGATCAGCAGCGCCACGCCCGCACGGATGTCGGGCGAAGTCATGCGCGTCGCGCGCAGGCGGATGCGGTGGTCGTGGCCGATGACCGTGGCGCGGTGCGGGTCGCAGAGGATGATCTGCGCCCCCATGTCGATCAGCTTGTCGACGAAGAACAGACGGCTTTCGAACATTTTCTGGTGAATCAGCACGGCTCCCTTGGCCTGCGTCGCCACCACGAGGAAGATCGACAGCAGGTCGGGCGTGAGTCCCGGCCACGGCGCGTCGGCGATGTTCATGATCGAGCCGTCGAGGAAGGTCTCGATCGAGTAGTGGTCCTGCCGGGGAATATGGATGTCGTCGCCCTGCTGTTCGAAGCGGATGCCCATGCGGGCGAACTGCGCGGGGATGATGCCGAGGTTCTCGAACGAGACGTTTTTGATGGTCAGTTCCGACTGGTTCATGGCCGCCATGCCGATAAAACTGCCCACCTCGATCATGTCGGGCAGCAGCGCGTGTTCCGTGCCGCCGAGCGAATCGACGCCCTCGATGGTCAGCAGGTTCGACGCGATGCCCGAGATGCGTGCTCCCATGCGGTTGAGCATTTTGCACAACTGCTGCAGGTAGGGTTCGCAGGCGGCGTTGTAGATCGTCGTGAAGCCCTTGGCCAAGACTGCGGCCATGACGATATTGGCGGTGCCCGTCACCGAAGCCTCGTCCAGCAGCATGTAGGTGCCCTTCAGTTCCTTGCCTTCGACCATGAAGAATTCGTCGGCGATGTCGAAGTTGAATTTTGCGCCGAGCTTCTGGAATCCGATGAAATGGGTGTCGAGCCTGCGGCGGCCGATCTTGTCGCCGCCCGGCTTGGGGATGTAGCCCACGCCGAAGCGGGCCAGCATCGGGCCGATGAGCATCACCGAACCCCGCAGGCGCGTGCAGCGCCGGCGGTAGTCCTCCGTGCGCAGGTAGTCGAAGTCGATCTCGCGGGCGCAGAACGTGTAGGTGTCCTCGGCCAACTGCTCGACCTCGACGCCCATGCGGCGCAGCAGTTCGATGAGCTGCATGACGTCCAGAATCCGGGGGATATTGTGCACCGTGACCCGCTGGGGAGTCAGCAGCGTGGCGCAGAGTATCTGCAACGCCTCGTTTTTGGCGCCTTGGGGCGTAATGCTACCGTGAAGGCGGTGGCCTCCTTCGACTTTGAAAATTGCCATATGCGTGATAATTAACTGCGGGACCGTGTTTTCCGCCGGATTCCGCTCCCGGCGGCGCAGCCGCAGGATGTGCCGTCGGCGGGCTTTCGTCCCTCCTCTTCTTGACAAAGATAAAAAGATTTCGTGCTTTTTGCCCGGCTTTTTGAATTATTTTCGTGAAAAATTTTTGCGGATAACTTTTTTGTTGTACTTTTGCAATCCGTAAAAATGTCTGAAACAATAAAAAGTATATAGCTATGGCAATGAAGAGAACTTACCAGCCCTCGCGCCGGAAAAGAATCAACAAGCACGGTTTCCGCAGCCGTATGGCTACGGCGAACGGCCGCAAGGTGCTGGCTGCACGTCGCGCGAAAGGTCGCAAGAAGCTGACCGTATCGGACGAATCGACGTTCAAGTACGCTTAGTTCCCCGTTAGGAAAGAGTGAAAGCCGACGCAACGTCGGCTTTTTTTGTTTATCTTTACCGCCGGCCGCCGGCCTGATGCCGGAAACTCGTTGCGGGGTCTCTCGCGGGAAACTGCGGGCGGCGCAAACCGTAAAACCGTTGAAGATGCTTACTATCAGACGAGCAGTGGAGAGCGACTGCGGACTGATCCGCAGGCTGGCCGACGAGGTGTTTCCGGCGACTTACCGCGAAATCATCACCCCCTCGCAGACGGAGTACATGATGAAGTGGATGTATGGTCCCGAAGTGCTGCGGCGTGAAATGCGGACGGGCGTTGCGTGGTTCATCGCTTCGTCCGACGGCGACCCGTGCGGTTACCTTTCGGTGGAGCAGGAGGCCGAAGACCTGTTCCATTTGCAGAAAATCTACGTGCTGCCCCGTTTTCAGGGGCTCGGCGCCGGGGAATTCCTGTTCCGCCACGCCGTGGAATATGTCCGTTCGGTGCATCCCGCGCCCTGCACGATGGAACTGAACGTAAACCGCAGCAACCGGGCTGTGCGTTTCTACGAGAAGATGGGCATGCGCAAGCTCCGCGAAGGCGATTTCCCGATCGGCGACGGTTACTACATGAACGATTATATCATGGGGCTGGAGATAAAATAGCCCTGCGTGCGGCGGGAAAGTCCGCCGTTATTTCCCCTCGGCCGTCTTGAACAGATCGACTTCGCCGCGCTCGACCTTGCCGTGCATGTCGGCCAGTTCGGCGATCACCGGAGAGATGAATTCGAGCGTGTCGGCGACGGCCGACTTTTCGCCCTCGCCCTTGATGCGGTAGAGCATGGCGGCGTACAAGGCCCTGAAGCACAACTCCGTGTCGTTCATGCCCGGATTGCCCAGCACGGCGCGCAGACGCGGCAGTTCGGGTTCGAGACGGGCGTATGTCCTGCGGTAGTGCTCGCCGACGGGGAGCTTTATCAGCTGCAGATGCAGGTCGTGCAGGTCGCCGATCAGGTGGAGCGTATGCTCCAGATGTCCTTTCTCGTCCTTGCCCTCCTGATGCAGCAGGTTGGCGATGTCCATGTACCAGAGCAGGAAGACGTGCTTCTGCTCCTCGGCGATGTCCTTGCGGGGGGCTATGAGCGTCGAGAAGATCGCTTCGGGGCTGAATTGCAGCGCCCGCAGCAGGTCCTCCAGCTGCCAGAGGTAGAGGATGTATTCGGCGATGTTTTCCCGGCGTTTGGCCTGTGCTATGTCCATGATGATCCGCGCTTATTTGGTCGGTTTTATCCACCGCTGCGGCGCGCCCGTGCGGTGCTTGAGGAAATACTGCTGCGATTTCAGGAGGTTGCGCGACTGCAGCACCATGTTCTTGGTCTCGGTCAGGATCGTCAGGTAGAGCATCGACGCCTTGGTGTTGGACCGGGCTTCGTTGATGCGTGTAAGTTCCGATTTGATGGCCTCGGCGATCGACTCGAACAGCTGGTCGCGCAGCGCCAGCACCATCTCGATCTCCGTGAAGTCGCCGTCGCGCAGCATCTGGTTGATGTGGCGGTAGATCGACTCCACGTCGTCGTTGATCGACATCAGGTCCTTGGCCTGCTCCTTCGACAGTCCCTCGTGGTTGTTGTCGATATGTTCGAACGCCGGGCGCGTGATGTGCATCAGCGCCTTGGTCATCTCGTTGAGGTAGTCCACCACCTGCACGTAGTAGTGGGCCGTGTTCACGTCGCCGCTCTGGAGCTTCTTGAGCGTGGGCAGCAGCGTGTACTTGCGTTCGCGCGACTGGTAGAAGAGGTCGTTCGACTCCTTGACCATGTCGCGCAGCACCTTGCGGTTCTCCTTGAAGACGGCGATCAGCGTGCGGTCGTAAATCTTCGTGGCGCACTCCATCGTGTGGCAGACCTCCTCGCGCAGGTTGGCGATGATGTCTTCGTTGGTGCGCATGTCCCCGCCGGCTGCTGCTGCCGGGGCGGAGGGCTTGTGCTTTTTCAGGAAATTGCTGTGTATGAGCATGTAGCCGCACAGGATGGTGACGATGACGAAGACGATGGTTCCGCCGTAGATCAGGGCCAGCCCCACGACGAAGGCGATCAGGAATCCGCCCAGCGCCGTAATGAACCAGCCGGCGACGACGGTCATGACGCCCGAAATGCGGTATACGGCGCTCTCGCGGCCCCATGCGCGGTCGGCCAGCGACGAACCCATGGCCACCATGAAGCAGACGTAAGTGGTCGAGAGGGGCAGTTTGAGCGACGTGGCGATGGCGATCAGCATGGCCGAGGTCGTGAGGTTCACCGTGGCGCGGATCATGTCGTACGGCGCGCCGCTGTGTTCGATGTCCTCGTATTCGAAGCGGCGCGAAATGGCGGCGCGCACGCGCGGCGGAATGACCCGTTCGATGCCGGCGTTGATGTTGAGCGCCGCGCGGACGATCGTGCGCGAGAGGACCGACGAACCGTACTGTTCGGTGCCTTCGTCGCCCTGCGCCGAGAGCGACAGCTCGGTCTCGGTGACGTGCATGGCCTTTTTCGAGGTCCAGAGCGTGAGTATCATGATGGCGCCCGCGGCCAGCAGAATCAGGAAGTTGGCCGGGACGTTTTCGTTCAGTATGCCCATCAGCATTTGCGGATCGCCGCTCTCCCGGGCGATCGAGTAGGCGTCGAATCCGGCGACGGGTACGCCGATGAAGTTCACCAAGTCGTTGCCCGCGAAGGCCAGCGCCAAGGCGAAGGTGCCCGAAAGGATCGTGATGCGCAGGATGTTGATCTTGAACCGCTGTACGAAGAACAGCAGCAGCGAGCAGACGACCCAGCAGACGAACAGCGACAGCAGCAGGTGGTTGTCCACCATTTTGACGAATGCGTGGCCCGTGAGGATGGATTTAAGCCCTTTGAAGACGGCGAAGTAGATGATCGCGGTCAGCGAGGCGCCGCACCACATCGAACCGTAACGGCGGAAAAGAACCGTGTAGCGGAACGAGAAAATCGTGCGCGAGACGTACATGACGAACGTTCCGCAGGTGAAGGCGATGACCACCGACAGGAGGATCGCCGAGACGATGCCCATGGCGCGGGAGGTGTTGATGAACTGTCCCAGCGCGCCTACGCCGAGGTCGGGCGTGTTCGAGATTTTGTAGATCGACACGGCGATGGCCGAGCCCAGCAGACAGAAGATCAGCGACACGGTGGTCGAGGTGGGCAGTCCCCACGAGTTGTAGAGGTCCAGCAGGATGATGTTGGCGAACATCACGCCCAGATAGAGCATCATCACTTCGTGGAAGGTGAAGAGTCCGGGGTTGAACATGCCGCTGCGGGTCACCTCCATCATGCCGCTCGACGTCACTACGCCGATGATGATGCCGATCGACGCGACGAGCAGGATGGTGCGCATGGAAGCGGCTTTGGAGCCGATGGCGGAGTTGAGGAAATTGACTGCGTCGTTGGTGACGCCGACAAAAAGACCGGATATGGCGAGGATGCCCAGAATGCCTACAATGACAGTGTAGATTTCACTCATGTTAGGGTTTAGTGCAATTTGCGAACAAATTTACGCCATTTTTCCCGATGAAACGGGTTTGCCGCCGAATATTAACATTAATTT
>JAJPZH010000032.1 GCA_021204515.1 Alistipes sp.
AAATATGGTGTCTATCCCTGAGGCGATTGTTTCCGGCACCCCTATTTTAACAAACACCCAACCGGCTTCAGCCGGCTACATCCAAGCGAATAAGCTGGGGATAGCCAAGAATCAATGGGGAGTAGACGAGTTAAAAGAAATCATCGACAACAACTCCTTTTATGTCAAAAACTGCATCGACTACCGGGACAACCTGACAAACGTCCATTCTGTGCAATTATTGACGGACATCTATAAAAAATCAATTCAGAAACAGTAAAATACCATTTCCGACATATCAGACGCAACGCCTAACTACAGAGTCCCAGCATGCTGTTCAATTCATTTGTATTTCTACTTGCATTTCCGATAATCTTCGCCGCATATTATCTCTGTCCGATAAAATGGCGCAACTGGCTTCTATTGCTGATAAGCTATGCAGTCTATATGAACTGGATGCCCGTATACGCATTGATCCTCTTGTGGGTAACTCTGACGACCTATACCGGCGCTCGTTATATATCCCGCAACAGCCCCAAGAACAAGCTAAAAATGACCGTCGCAGGAATTTTGACCTTGCTGCCGCTGCTTTTCTTCAAATACTACAATTTTATAAATAGTATCGTATACGATATATTGACGACCCTCCACCTGCGCATCGAAATAAATACAATGCATTGGGCCGTTCCCATCGGCATATCCTTCTTTTCATTTCAGGCATACGGATATCTGGCGGACGTATATTACAGACGGACCGACTGCGAACGCAGCCTCCGGGACTATGCACTGTTCATTTCATTTTTTCCGCAAATAGCTTCGGGTCCTATCAGCAAAGCGAAGGACCTGCTACCGCAAATCAAAAGTCTCAAAACTTTCAATGCCGACCAAGCGACACAGGGGTTGAAACTGTTGTTATGGGGCTTGTTTCTAAAAGTCGTGTTAGCAGACCGATTAGGTCTGTACGTAGACAGCATTTATGACAATTACACCTACCAGACGGGATTCTCCCTGTTCGTCGCCAGTTTGTGTTATTCGCTGAAAATATACGGAGACTTTGCAGGTTATTCGTTAATGGCTATCGGAGTCGCCAAAGTCTTGGGATTCGATTTGATCAACAATTTCAACCGTCCCTATTTCGCAACCAGCATAACCGACTTCTGGCACCGATGGCACATTTCGCTGTCCATCTGGCTCCGTGATTACGTATACATTCCGCTGGGCGGCAGCAGATGCAGCAAATTACGCACCTATTGGAATATTTTCGCGACTTTTCTGGTCTCCGGAATCTGGCACGGTGCAAATTGGACATTCATCATATGGGGAATTATTCACGGAGTCGCGCAAATAGCCGAAAAGGCATTGCGTCTTCAGAAGTATGACGGGGGGGGGAATCGCCGACTTCGTATTATCATCACATTCCTTATCGTCAACTTCGCATGGATATTTTTCCGGATGCCCTCGATAACGGACGCATGCAAGGTCATCGGCAAAATATTCACGGATTTCGGAACTACCCTGTTTTTATCAAACAACAGCAATATGATCTACATGCTCGTCGCCGTCTGCATATTGTTCTTTAAAGACATGCGCGACGAATTCTTCCCTCGCCGGTTTCTCTTCTTCGAAAACAGAAACATAGCAATCAGGTGGAGTTCCTATCTGTTTCTAATGTTTCTAATCCTTCTGACAGGCGTATTGGATTCCGGACAATTCATTTATGTAAACTTCTAACGCATGCGGAATTTTCTGATCAAATCGGCCATATTTCTTGCGTTATGCAGTCTGCTCGACTTCGGTCTGGGCAAAATCTTCGGCTATCTGACAGTCCATGCAACCGGCGGATATACAAAACGGGATAATTTCATATCCGACGAAGTCGATGCAAACATCCTGATTTTCGGCTCGTCGCGGGCCGCTCATCACTACGTCCCTTCGATATTGTCCGATTCATTGGACATGAGTTGCTATAACTGCGGATTGGACGGCAACGGCATCATATACGAGTATGGAAAGCTAAAAACGATTACGGCCCGATACTACCCCAAAATCGTCATACTGGACATCCAGCCTACATTCGATCTGTTCACAAACGACAATTGCAAATACTTGGCTCCCTTGCGGCCGTATTATCAATATCCGGGAATAGATTCATTATTCTGGGACATAAATCCGTCCGAACGTTGGAAAATGATGTCGAATTCCTACCGGTTCAATTCGAAATTCCTGAGCATTCTATATGGAAATCTATCGGATCGAGCCGTATCTTCCGATAACGGCTACATGCCTTTATACGATACGATGACTTACGAGCCGTCAAAATTCACCGTAAAGAAAAACGAAACAGATCCTGTCAAAATTCGTTATTTTGAGCAGTTCATTTGCGAAGTAAAAAGACATTCCGCCCTGTTCGTATTCATATCGCCCGAATACGGGAGCAATGCCGACTGGCCTGACATCGTGGAAGGCATATGTGCAAAATACAGCATTCCCTACTACAATTACCTAAGCGACAAACGCTTTGCTAACAACAAAACGTATTTTGTCGATTCATCGCACCTGAACGATAATGGCGCAAGAGCCTATACGGAAATAGTTGCGACCGATATAAAATCCAAATTGAAAACTCGCTGTCTTACCTCCGATCGTTTTTATGAAAGTTCTGCTTGCCAATAAATTCTACTACCGCGGCGGCGGAGACTGCGTATACACGCTGAATCTGGAACAGCTGCTCAAAGACCACAATCACGATACTGCGGTATTCGCCATGCAGCATCCGGAAAACCTCCCGACTCCGTGGAGCAAATATTTTCCGAGCGAAATACGCTTCTCGCCGAGACCGAACATATTCGAAACCTTCCGGCGTCCATTCGGTTCGAAAGAGGTAAAACGGAAATTCAGCGCATTACTGGATGACTTCCAGCCGGACGTCGTTCACCTGAACAATATCCACACGCAATTATCCCCTCTGATCGCCGAACTCGCCCATCGGAGAGGTATCAAAGTCGTATGGACGCTGCACGACCTGAAACTGCTGTGTCCCCGGTACGACTGCCTGCGCAACGGAAAAACGATCTGCGAAGCATGTTTCACGGACAAGCATAAGGTATTGGAGAACAAATGCATGAAAAATTCGCGGCTGGCGAGTATACTGGCGTATAAAGAAGCCCGGAAATGGAACAGAGAAAGGCTTGAGGCATGCACCGATTCGTTTATCTGCCCCAGTCGGTTCATGGCCGACAAAATGATACAGGGAGGCTTCGATAAAAGCAAAATGCATACATTATGCAATTTTTTTATCGACGTCGAAAAATGTGAAGAAGCAGACTATCTGAAAAAAGATTATTACTGCTATATCGGCCGCATATCGCATGAAAAAGGAATAAAGACTCTGATCGCCGCCGCCAACCGGCTGCCCCACAAACTGGTCATCATCGGCAAGGGTCCGCTGGATGCCGAGATGAAGAAACTCGCGGGGTCAAATGTCGAATTCGCAGGATTCAAGCAGTGGAACGAAATAAAACGAATTGTCGGTCAGGCCCGTTTTTGCGTAATTCCGTCGGAATGTTATGAAAACAACCCGCTTTCGGTCATCGAATCCCAATGCTTGGGCACGCCGGTACTGGGCGCTCAGTTCGGCGGCATTCCCGAATTGATTCAGGAGGGATGCAACGGCTTGCATTTCAGAAGCAGGGATACGGACGATCTGACCGCCAAGATTCAGGCAATGTATGACGCTCCGTTCGACTATCCCTCCATTGCTCTCGAAGCGAAAAAACGCTACAACTCGGAAACATACTATAAACAACTCATACAGCTATACAATCTATAATTCAACCCTTCGGTTTATACAAATCATTCTGTCAAAATCATGTCTGTTAAGAATATCCCGCACCCCACCGACGCCAGCATTATCCTGACCTATCGCTGTCCGATGAAATGCAAAATGTGCAACATCTGGTTCAACCCGACGAAGAAAGAGGAAGAGATCAAGGCGGCGGATCTCCGTACGCTGCCGCGCCTGAAATTCATCAACCTGACCGGCGGAGCACCCTTCGTCCGCGAGGATCTGGCGGAAATCGTGGAAGAGTGTTATAAACATACGGACCGCATCGTCATCTCCACCTCCGGATGGTTCGAGGACAAAGTCGTAGCCTTGGCGAAACGATTCCCCAACATCGGCATCCGCATCTCGATCGAAGGACTGAGTTGCAAGAACGACGAACTGCGCGGACATGCCGGCGGCTTCGACAAAGGGCTGAGGACACTGCTCACACTGAAACAAATGGGACTGAAAGACATCGGATTCGGCTGCACCGTGTCGAACAATAATTCCAAGGATATGCTCTCGCTCTATCAGTTGTCGCTGTCCTTGGGCATGGAATTCGCCACGGCGGCTTTCCACAACTCCTACTATTTCCACAAGGACGACAACGTAATCACCCACAAGGACGAGGTATGCAAAAACTTCGAACGGCTGATCGAATGGCAGTTACAGGAGAACCATCCGAAAAGCTGGTTCCGCGCATGGTTCAATATGGGGCTGATCAACTACATCGAAGGCGGCCGCCGCATGCTGCCGTGCGAAGCGGGTTCGGCAAACTTCTTCATCGATCCTTTCGGCGAAGTATATCCGTGCAACGGTCTCGAAGAGAAATACTGGCAGAAATCGATGGGCAACATCCACGAAACACCCGACTTCATGAATATCTGGGAGAGCGACCGGGCGCAGGAAGTCCGCGCCATGGTCCGTAAATGTCCGAAAAACTGCTGGATGGTCGGTACGGCCAGTCCTGTAATGCACAAATACATGAAATACCCGCTGAAGTGGGCGCTCAGAAACAAGCTCCGCAGCCTGCGGGGAAAACCGGCCTGTCTGGACAAGAAGTGGTGCGATGTCGGCCAAGACCCGATGCAAGGCGATTTGCGGGAAAAATTCTAACCAAGTCGTGGATGCCAAAAAGAATGACCGTTTTCCGGCCATGAAAATAGTCATCACCGGTACCCGGGGGATTCCCGGTATTATGGGAGGTGTGGAAACGCACTGTGAAGAACTGTTTCCGCGTATCGCCCGGAAAGGATTCGACGTAACCGTAATACGGCGGAAAAGCTATGTGCATGACACCCTGCGGCAATACGAAGGGATTACGCTCATCGATCTCGAAACCCCGAAAAAGAAATCGTTCGAAGCTATCGTCCATACGTTCCGGGCCATCATCGAAGCAAAAAAGCTGAAAGCCGACATCATCCACATCCACGCCGTCGGCCCGGCGCTGCTGACGCCGGTCGCCCGCCTGCTGGGACTGAAGGTGGTATTCACCCACCACGGACCGGATTACGACCGGGACAAATGGGGTGCGGCGGCCAAAACGGCACTCAGACTGGGTGAAATGATGGGTGCACGTTTTGCCAACGAAGTCATCGTGATTTCGAACGTCATAAACGACATTCTGATCCGAAAATACCGCCGCAAAGACTGCCACCTGATTTACAACGGAGTTTCGGCTCCCCAGATCGTCGATTTTCCGGAATATTTCGAAGAAACGGGCATCGAAAAGGGGAAATACATTTTCAGCATGTGCCGGTTCGTCCCGGAAAAGAATCTGCACCACCTGATCGAAGTCTTCTCGAAAACCGACAACAAGGGATGCAAACTGGTGCTGGCCGGAGATACCGATTTCGAAGACGAGTACTCCGCCGGACTCAAAAAATACGCACGGGAACAGGGCGTCGTCCTGACCGGCTTCATCAAGGGGAAAAAGCGGCACGCCCTTCTCACCCACGCCCGCTGCTTCGTACTGCCCTCTTCGCACGAAGGACTTCCTATCGCATTGCTGGAAGCGATGAGCTACAGACTACCCGTCATCGTAAGCGACATTCCGGCCAATCTGGAGGTCGGTCTTGAAAAAGAGGCTTATTTCCCCGTCGGCGACATAGCCACGCTGGCGCAGAAGCTCCAGCAAAACATCAACGCGCCTTATCGGCAAAAGGAATATCCGATGGAAAAATACGACTGGGACGCTATTGCGGGACAAACGGCCGCAGTATATGAAAAAGCAGTATATGAAAAATGCGCGGCACCCCGACCGGACAGGTAAATTCCCGCCTACCCTTCCCGGCTGATCTCGGCCACGGTCGCCCCGACGAATGCTATCAGCTCCGCCGGGGCGATTTTCAGTTGCAGGCCCCGGACGCCGGCGCTGATGTAGATATACGGATGCTCCCCGGCCGAGGAGTGAACGTAGGTCGGGAAGTGTTTTTTCATGCCGATCGGCGAACAGCCGCCGCGGATATAACCCGTCACGGGCAGCAGCTCCTTCATCGGAATCAGATCGGCTTTCTTGTTGCCCGATACGCGGGCCGCAGCCTTGAGATCGACCTCGTGATGTCCCGGCACCACACAGACGAAGTAGCCCGTCCGGTCGCCTTTCAATACGAGGGTCTTGAATACCGTAGCGATCTCCTCGCCCAACTGTTCGGCAACGTGCGTCACCGCCAGATGTTCTTCGTCCACCTCGTAGGGAACAAGCTCATAATTTATCTTCGCACGGTCGAGCAGCCGCGCCGCATTTGTCTTTTCGACTTTTCCGTGTGCCATTTCCGTTATTGATGTTCAATTTTTCGGCTTAAGTTGCGCAAAGGTAGTTTATTTTACCCGTATTGTCGCATTTTAGCTACATTTGTCAGATGTTTCGCCGAGAATTCACATACAAACTGCTCGCCTTTCTCATCGCAGTTCTGTTCCTCCCCACCGTCCTGCCGGCGCAGAGCACCCGTGTCCGCGGGCGTGTCACCGATGCCGCCGACGGAACGCCGATGCAGTTCGTGAGCGTCGTCTTTCCCGGCACCACGACAGGCATCACCACCGACGAGGCGGGCATCTACACGCTCGAAACCCGTGACACGGTAAGCCGCGTACAGGCTTCGATGGTCGGCTACGCCCCGCAGACCAAACCGCTCGTGCAGGGCGGCTTCAACCAGATCGACTTCGCACTCGAAGCCGTGGAGTTCGGCATCGGCAGCGTCGTCATCACCCCCGGCGACAACCCCGCGCATCCGATCCTGCGGGGCGTCATCCGCCGCAAGCCCCAGAACGATCCCGACCAATACGACAGCTACACCTGCGCCACCTATACCAAGATGCAGCTCGACCTGACGAACATCAAGCCCCGGTTCCGCAGCAAGCGGCTGCAACGCAATTTCGGGTTCGTCTTCGACTACATCGACACCTCGGCGCTCACCGGACAAGCCTACCTGCCGGCCATGATCTCCGAAGCCACGGCCGATTATTACCACAGCAGGCGCAACCCCTCCGTTTCGCGCGAGATTATCCGCGCCAGCCGCGTGTCGGGCGTCGAGGACAGCTTCGCCATCGCCCAGTTCACGGGACAGATGCACGGCAACGTCAATTTCTACGCCAATTACATCGATATCTTCAACGTCCGCTTCGCCAGTCCGCTCTCCGATTCGGGTCTGGCCTTCTACGACTATTTTCTGGTGGACAGCGTGCAGGTGGAGGGGCGCAAAACCTATAAGATCCGCTTTCACCCCAAGCGGCTCGCCACGCCCGTACTCGACGGCGAAGTCAATATCGACTCGGCCTCGTACGCCCTGCAGTCGGCTTCGGCGCGCATGCCGAAGGGCGTCAATGTAAACTGGATCAAACACCTGCGGCTCGAAAACGACAACCGCATCGTCGCCGACAGCACGTGGTTCCGCCACCGCGACCGGGTTTCGGCCGAATTTTCGATCGCCACGGGCGACTCGTCGAAACTGACTTCGTTCATCGGCACGCGCGAGGTGGTCTACTCCGACGTGCGCGTCGGGATTCCCATTCCCGACGAAGTCGCGCGCATGGACAACAACGTCGTCATCGGCGACGAAGAGGGAGTCAGCCGTACGGACGAAGCCTTCTGGGAGGAGGTGCGCCCCTACCGGCTGAGCGAGAAGGAGAAAGGCATCTACTCGATGGTCGATTCGGTGCAGAACGTGCCGCTCTACCGCAACATCTACACGCTAATCAACACTGTGATCGTCGGTTACTGGAACACCGAATACATCGGCATCGGCCCCTACTACAAACTGGCCAGCTTCAACAAACTCGAAGGGTTCCGCATGCAGCCGGGATTCCGCACGACCACGGCCGTCAGCAAACACATACGTCTCTCCGGATATGCGGCCTACGGCACGCGCGACGGCATGTTCAAGGGCGGCGGCAGCGTCGAGCTGGCCTTCAACCGCCGCCTGACGCGCAAACTCACTATTTCGGGCAGACACGACGTGATGCAGCTTGGAGCGGGTCAGAATGCACTCACGGAGAGCAACATCCTCAGTTCGCTGCTCTCGCGCGGCGACTCCCGGCTTTCGATGGTAAACCGCGGCGAAGCCAGCTACGAGCACGAATGGAGCCACGGCACCAGCAATTTCCTCGGCGCCCGCATCCAGAAGATCTTCGGCAACCGCTACGTGCCGCTGGTGCGTCCCGACGGCCGAATCGTAAACTCCGTATCGGACGCGGCGCTGCACGTCGGCATGCGCATTTCGAAGAACGAGAGCATCTACCGCCTGCCCTTCGACAAACAGTACATGGGCACGGTCTACCCCGTCCTGACGCTCGGATTCACGGCCGGCGTTCCCGCCATGCTGAACGACAGCTACGAATACTACCGGCTCGAAGGCGGCATCCACTACAAACCCGAACTGCCGCCGCTGGGCTATTCCAACATCACGCTGCAGGGCGGCAAAATCTTCGGCAGGGTCCCCTATCCGCTGCTCAAGCTCCACGAAGGCAACGGTACCTATTTCTACGATCCCAATGCCTTCTCGTGTATGAATTTCTACGAATTCGCGTCGGACGCATGGGTGGCGCTCTTCTTCGAACACCACTTCAACGGCATCCTGCTGGGCCGCATTCCGCTCGTCAGGAAGCTCAAATGGCGCGAAGTGCTGGTCTGCAAAGGCGTGTGGGGCACGCTCTCGAAGGAGAACGATGGCAGTCTGCCCGACACGCAGGCTCCGCTGCTCTTCCCCCGCGGCATGACGTCGGTCTCGGACCCGTACGTCGAGATGGGCTTCGGCGTCGAAAACATCTTCCGCCTGCTGCGCGTGGACTGCATCTGGCGTCTCACCCACCGCGATCCCAAGCCGGGACAGGACGTACAGAACTTCGCCGTAAACCTGAGCATGAATCTCAAATTCTGAGACCCGGTTCTGCGTGTATCGAAGATTTTAATTACCTTTGCCGAGTCAAACTCCGGCCCGTACAGGCGGCACCCCGGCAATGCCCGAACAAATTCGGCATCGCTCCCGGATTGCACGGCCTTCGGGACAGAACAAAATCGAAAATCTATGATAAAAGGCGCTATATTCGACATGGACGGAACGCTCGTGGCCAATTCACCGGTCCACATCCGGGCGTTCGAAATCTTCTGCGACCGTTACGGCGTGCGCGACTGGAAAGAGAAACTCGGACAGGCTTTCGGCATGGGCAACGACGACATCCTGCGGCTCATCATGCCCGAAGAGGTGATCCGCGAGAAGGGGCTGGCGGCGCTGGCCGACGAAAAGGAAGCCATTTACCGCGAAATCTACGCCCCCGAAATCGAACCCATGCCGGGACTGGTCGCCCTGCTCGGCAAACTCCGCGATACGGGTATACGCTGTGCCGTAGGCTCGTCGGGATGCAGGGCCAATGTCGATTTCGTACTGGAGAAGTGCAATATCGAATCCTTTTTCGAAACCAAAATCAACGGCGACATGGTGACGCGCTGCAAACCCGACCCGGAAATCTACCTGACGGCCGCAGCAGCACTCGGACTCACGCCGGCCGAATGCATCGTCTTCGAAGACGCCAAAGCGGGCATCGAGTCGGCACACCGGGCCGGCGCGGGACGTATCGTCGCGCTGTCATCCACCCATTCCCGCCAAATGCTTGCCGCCGAAACCGCTGCCGACGTCATCATCGACGATTTCCGCGACATCACCGACCTCGAAACATTGCTGAAATAAGTGCACGGCCCCGCAAAAGGCCGCCGCAATTTCCCGACCGGCTCAGGACGATCGCCAGTCCAAGTACGGTCGGGATTTTTTGTCCGGCGCCCCGTCCCCGAATCATGCGGATCAGCGGAATCACCACCCTTCTTGTCTTTCCGGATTCAGGATTCGGTCGTCCGATGCAAATATTTCCCCGAAGCGGATATCGTACGGAAATTTTTGATACATTTGCGGGATTTTTAACCCGGACGCATATATGTTCAAAGGAATCTCCACCGTCGTTCTGCTCGTCATATCGAACGCCTTCATGACGCTCGCATGGTACGGACATATCGCATTCAAATCGAAGCTCGAACGTTTCGGCATGCTGGCGATCGTCCTGCTGAGCTGGGGCATCGCCCTGTTCGAATACTGCTTTCAGGTCCCCGCCAACCGCATCGGCTCCGCGCAGTTCGGCGGCCCGTTCTCCATCTGGGAACTTAAAGTAATACAGGAGGTCGTCTCGCTTTCCGTATTCACGCTCTTCGCATTGGTCTTCATGAAATCCGACACCCTGCGCTGGAACCACCTCGCCGGATTTCTCTGCCTGATTCTGGCCGTCTATTTCATCTTCCGGAAATAACCCTCGTCCAGAAACAGCCTCCGCATACACGACAAGACAGCCGCGATTTCGGGTCGCGGCTGTCTTGTTTTTCGTGATGATTGCGGGCGGGAGCAAAAGCCCGGCGCCGAAAGCGCTCAATCCGATTTCCGCTGATCGTGGCGGTAAATCTGATAGGAATTCACGAAGTTCTGCCATACGATATAAGCCGTCGGAGCGATCGAGGAGATGGGGTCGAGGAACGACTGCGCCATCCATACGGCCAGCACCGTGTTTTTCTGACCGAGCGACTGCCCTCCGGCCGGCGCGTCGCCGTACCGGCGGCCGAGCATACGGCCTACCTTAAACTGTCCCAGACAAATTACCAGCGCGGCGAACGCCAGCCACAGTTCGACCGAAAGCGACGCATCGTGCAGGTCGATGATGAAGGCCGTCGTACGGCCGATAATCACGACCAGCGACACCAGCCACATGTAGAACGAAATCTGACTGTGGTCACCGATCCACTTCGCGGTCTTCGGCAGCAGAAAACGGCAGAACTGCGCCGCCGCGAAGGGCATGATCAGCAGCGGCGCAATGCGTGCCAGTATCTGCGTGAAAGAGCAGGCCCCGGTCCCTGCCAGCGACAGCACGACGGGCGCCACCAACGCGATCGCCATATTGCACAGCAGGCTGTAGGTCGCCATCGTCGGAACGTTGGCCCCCAGCATGCCCGCAATCACCACCGCGGCCATCGCCACGGGTGCCAGCACGCAGATCATCGCCCCCTGCGCCACGACCGTATCGAGCGGCAGCAGTGCGAAGTAAACCGCCACGCTCACCACGATCTGAAACAACAACAGCCACACGTGCAGCATCGACGGCTTCATCTGGCTGGGCTTCACGCGGCAAAAAGTAACGAAGAGCATCAAAAAGATCAGCGAGGGCGTAATCATCTGGTGCGTCCACGCTTCGAGCGCCGTCACCGGACGGCACAACAAGGCGCCGGCCACCATGGCCGAAGGCATGGCGACCGTCTTGACATTGCGGTGCAGATATTCCAATACGTGCATTTATTTCATCTTTTTTACCGGAACCGTCACACGGGTTCCGTCCTTGCGTTCGACCGTCATCTGGGGTTTGTCGCCGCGGATTTCGCCCCGGATTACGGCGCAGGGATCGACCTGCGTCACATCCACCGTTCCGAGGAACACGATCCGGTCGCCCGGCGCCACCGTATCCGCAAGCGCTTCATCCCAAACCTGCCCCACGACCAGCCGTCCTCCGTCCAGCGCGACGGTGACGCCGCTTACCGACACATCGGGCGGTCCGGGCTGTTCGGCATGCGGCAGCAGCCAGAAACGGCGGCCGGGATAGTCGATCACGACCGTCCCCCAGCGGAAAACTCCGCATCCGAGCTTGCTGTGTCCGCCGTGGGTTACTTCGAGGGGCATCCCGGCAAGCGTGTTTCCGGCCAGTTCGAATTCGGGAATCACACCCCGCACGGCTTCACCGACGACCGAGCGGTTGGTCCACCCCAGATTGCCGGAGTGTCCTTCCGTGCGGCGCACCTCCTGCAAAATCCCCTTTTCGATCATCGCCCGGCACTCGTCGTAACGGCAGTCGAACAACGACCCGGAACCGGTATCGAACTTCATGTAGGTTTTCATCCGGGACTTGCCGCTGCCCGCACGGGCGGCGATCACAGGAGCGTTTCCCGCAAAGTGAATCCGCGCACCGCCGCGGCGGTCAAATCCGCCGAGTTGGCGCAGGTCGCCCGCCAGCGTGATCGTCGAGTCCGCATTGGGCATCCGCACGACGAAACCGCGCAGCAGATCGCTGCCCGCAATGCCGTCGAAGCCCAGACAGCGGAAGATATAGGAACTGTCGGGCAGGACGATCACGCGCCGGTCGGAGTAAGTCGCCTCGCCCATCCTGAGATACGGCACCCGGACATAGGCAACTGTATGACGATGACCTTCGAAATCGCCGGCCGTTCCCCCGTCCGCCGCCGTTAATCCCAGTTCGCGGCTGAGCCGTTCGCTGATGCAGGTCTGCGAAGCGCCCGTATCGAAGGCGAAGCGGCGCGGCCCCGCAGCGGTTTCGACCGTCACGACATACTTGCCCCGTTCGAGCGTATAAGGCAGGTCGAAGCGCACGGCGGGTTTGCGGGCGCCGACTGTCTGTGCCGCGGCAAGCCAGCAAACAACCAGCAGCAGCCGTCTCATCCGCCGCGCCCTACGCTAACAGCTCCTTGACTTTGGCCGAAATATCCTTGCCGTCGGCACGGCCCGCGAGCTTCTTCGAAGCGATGCCCATCACTTTGCCCATCTCCTTCATCGACGTCGCGCCGACCTCGGCTATCACGGCCTTGACCTCGGCGGTCAGCTCCTCGGCGGTGAGCTGTTTGGGCAGGAATTCCTGAAATACGGCCACCTGCGCCAGCTCTTCGGCGGCCAAGTCCGGGCGGTTCTGCTCGGTGAAGATCGCCGCGGAGTCTGTCCCCTGCTTGGCCAGCTTGGAGATGATCTTCAGCACATCGGCGTCGGGCAGTTCGGTAATCTCCGGTCCCGCCGTCTTGGCTTCGATGATGTATTTCTTGGCATTGCGCAGTGCGCCGAGACGTACGGTATCCTTGGCCTTCATGGCCTCCATGATACCTTTCGAAATCTGTTGTTCGAGTGACATAATTTATTTGTTTTCAGTTAAAAAATGCAGACTATCTATCTTTTCGCTTCATCAGAAAGTCCAGCACGTCGCGCATCAGCCGGTCGCGCTGTACATCGCTCTCGATGGATTCGAACGGAAATCCCATGACGAACGTTCCGCCCGCTTCGCTGGCCACGCCCGCCGTGCGGCCGTTTTCGACGTAACGCATCACCGAGAAGGCTCCCGCCCCGGCGGGCCGCAGGGCGTCGGGCGACTCGACCCGGTAACGGTCCGGACGGTATTCGTCGATATAACGGTATTCGTCGCGCGAAAATCCGGGATGCGAAGTCACGACCCGCACCCGGCCGCGCTGCGCCGCCCGGCCGCCGTCGTAGGTATAGTGCAGCACCTCTTCGGCGAACCTGCGGTCGTCGTCCGAGGCATCGCCGCCCGTCCAGAGGTCGGTCGCCACATAGCTTCCCGACACGAAGAGCGCACCGCCGCCGGCCATATATCGGCGCAGAACGGCCTGCAACTCCGGGGAGAAGGTTTTGAAGGCATAGCCCGTCACCCCGCGTCCGATGGCGGTCGAACGCTGTTCGCCCAGAATGAGATCGACGGCGGAATACCCGTCGGGCGACACCTCGCCGCGCTCGACGGCGCGTACCGACGCCGAGCAGAACGAATATCCGGCCCCGGCGACCGAACGTCCGTGCAGCGCGGGATAGTCGAACGTATTGCCGCCGATCACCTCCGTTTCGTAATCGCAGGCACAGGCCCCCAAAGCGATGCTGTCCACCTCGCACTTGGCCATCTGCATATCGAATACGTGCTGCGCGCCGATGAACGAAATATCCTGCCGGTCGGGCACGCCTCCGTCGATGTCGGTATAGAATCCCGCCAGCGAATCGGCGCGCATGCTCATCGGCGCGCTGACGCGGTCGAAGCCGTTGACGATCAGCACCGTTCCCTTCTCGTCGGGCATACGGCATGCGGCCACGGTCTCGCTCGGAAAACTCTCGCCGCCCTCATTCACGGCCGTCACCTTGTAGCTGTAGATGCGTCCCGGCTCCTGCGCGGTCAGCAGGTAGGGTTTATCGACGTAACGGCCGTTGTCGAAGCCGCCGTCGTCGATGCGCGTATAGACCACATACCCCGTCGGAGCCGCAGTCGTTTCGAGCGAATCCATCACGGGCGACCAAGTGACCGCCACTTTGCCTTCTTCGGCGAACTGCGCGGCGAGCGACTCCACGGGCAGCGGCTGCACTACATAAGGTAATCCGTATTGCGAGCTGATATAGCGCAAGATACCCTTGTAAACAGCGCGGCTCACGAGGAATTTGAAACGCGGATCGCTGCCGTAGCGCATGTCGGCGAAATTCTGGTGCGACAACAGTTCGAGCAGCATGGTCGGCACCCCCGGCACGCGCGCCTCGTAATAGGCGCGGTTCCAAAGCCCGCGGCGGCTCCATGCCGGTTCGTACGTACTGCGGATATCTTCGACGATCTGGGTCATGACGATATCCGTGAGGTCGCGCGAACGGTAGCGGTCTGCGCCCCCTTCGAACCTACCCTTGTTCTCGCGCGTATAGAAGATGCCCAGCGTGCCGATGATGTCGTCGTTGAGCCGCACGCCCGCGTCGGAGTGGAACGCCAGCGCCATATCGACCGGAATCCGCAGTCCCGTGCTGTCGGGCATACGCTCCGAACCGCCCGTCAGAGCATTGACCCAATGGGCGCGCGACATGTAGTCGTCCTTGTAATCGTCCTTGTTCTGCTTCGGGGAGTAAACCTTTTCGTCGAATCCGGCCCACTGGAGCCAGTAACGGGCAGCCTCGCAGAAGCGGGGATAGCCGCTCGTCTCCAGATGGCACACCATGCCGGGCTGACGCAGCGAATCGCACACCGTGCGGGCTACGTTGCCGTAACCGCCGCCGATCTTCACGGCGTCGGCCGAGACGATACGGCCCGCCTGACGCGAGCGGTTGGTGAGCGTCACGACCTCCTGCGGCCCGGCGTCGAGCAGGAAGCGGCCGAGGTAGATCCACGTTCCGCCGCCCATCGTCTGATTCACGGCGAAACTGCTGGCGCCCCCGAGGTGATGCACCGTATACTGCGCATCGTCAGCGCTTTGCGAAGTCGAGTCGTAGCTCACGTAAACGGCGTATTCGCCCCGTTCGGGAATGTCGGCCGTCCACACGGCACGGCTCTCCGCACCTCCGGTCACCGATCTCACGCGGCGCGTCGTGCCGTCCCGGAAGGGATTCTGTCCCGTCGTGTAGACCTGCTGCACATGCGCGAAACCCATACCGCCCGGCTGCCATTTTTCAGGTCCCTCCTCCTCACGGTACTGCCCGGCGGCATCGTTGTCCGCCAGTATCTCGTATTTCTGCACGTCGCGTTCGCGGGGCAGCATCACGCAGGCCCCGGCATTTTCGAGCATCGGAACCAGATACGGCAGCACGTAACTCTGAGTATAAGGGCGATATGCCGCCCGGCGAGTCCCTGCGAAGGCACCACGGGCGCCGAAGAGCGGGTCACCAGCGGCCGCTCGGAGCGGTTGGTAAAGGGCACGATTTTCTTCTTGCGCAAGAGCTTCTGATACTCGGCCCCGGTACGGTAGGCCATCGGAATCAGCTCTCCGACTTCCCGTTTGTCCGAGTAGAGTTCGATGCCCGCCTTGCGAAAATCCGGCGGCAGGAGCAGGCGCACCGAGTCGCGCATGGCGCGCAGGTTGTCTTCGCGGAACGGATAGTACGAAAGGCCGACCGAAGTATAGATCCGCACCCGCTTGCGCGAGGCATCCACGCCCTCGATACGGACATAGCCTCCCGAAACTTCGCGGGCCACGATACGGGTCAGCGTGCGCCCGATTTCGCGGCGCGTAACGCCGTCGATTCCGGCGGCCGAGACCTCCTGCCCGCACAGACCAAGCAGCACGAGAAGATATAACAGTTTATTTTTCATGTCGTTTGACCAGTAAAAGCATGCCGATCATCGTAAATGCGGCATTGTAAATCAACAGTTCGAAGCCGATCCGGTAACCCCACGTCTCATACGCCCAATATTGCAGCAGGGCGCTCAGCAGCGGAGCAGCGAGCGCCACGAGGGGCATCCAGCCGTCACGCACCCTGAGACGGGTGAACATGCCGAAGGCGAACATGCCCAAAATCGGGCCGTAGGTGTAGCTGGCAACCTTGTAGACCAGATTGATGACGCTGTCGTCGGCAAGGTACTCGAAGGCGAGGATCACCAGCGCCATGCCGAGGGCCATCGCCACATGGACGATGCGCCGCAAGCGGGTCAGACGTTGTTCGCCGTAACGTTTCGTGCCGTCGAGGATATCGACCGTAAACGAAGTCGTGAGGGCCATAAGGGCCGATCCTGCGGCTGAATAAGTGCTTGATATAAGTCCTATAACAAACAGTATTCCAACAAATACGGGCAATCCGCCATTAACTGCTATCTGCGAGAAGACCTGATCGCCCTTTTCGGGCATCGCCAGTCCACTGCGGTCCATGTAGATATAGAGCAGCACGCCCAGCACGAGGAACAGGAAGATCACGAAAATCTGGCTGACAGCCGTGAGAACGATATTTTTCTGCGAATCGCGCGGCGTGGCACAGCTCAGATTGCGCTGCATCATATCCTGATCGAGTCCCGTCATGGCGATCAGCAGCACGATACCCGCCGCAAACATCTTCCAGAAATAGCGGTCCGAAGCGGGGTCGTCGAAGAAGAATACTTTGGAATAGGGCGATGCGGCGACTTCGCGGGTCATTTCGGGCAGGGACATGCCCAGCGCCTGCATGATGAAGACGATCGACAGCACGAGGCTTCCGACCAGACATACCGTCTTGAGCGTATCGGTCCAGATCAGCGACTTGACGCCGCCCTGCTGGGTATAGAGCCATACGAAGAGCATCGTAACCACTGCATTGAGCCAGAAGGGAAGCCCGTAATGGCTGAAGACCAATAACTGCATCACGGCGCAGACCACATAGATACGCAGGGCCGCCCCCAGCATCTTCGAGACGAAGAAGAACCATGCTCCGGTACGGTGCGACGAAACGCCGAAGCGGTTGTCAAGGTACTCGTAAAGCGACACCACCTTCAGACGGTAGAAGGTGGGAATCAGCACGAAAGCGACGATCAGCTGTCCGACCGTGAAGCCCGCGACCATCTGCATATAGGAGAAGCTGTCTACGGCGACCGAGCCGGGAACGGAGATGAACGTCACACCCGACATAGCGGCGCCGATCATGGCGAAGGCGGCCATGTACCACGGCGTGCGGCGGTTGCCGGAGAAAAACCCGGCATTGTCGGCACGGCGGCCGGAGACCCATGCTACGGCGAAGAGGACGGCAATGTAGCCCAGAACGGTAGCGATAACGGCAACGGATGTCATAAGCGTAAGTTCAGATTCGAATCACAAATATACGAAAAGAGTCCCGAAAAAGCGGGCAAAAAAGCAGAATAATGCAGGGCCAACGGCATGAAGCATTCGTAATGACGAGGGATTCGGAGTTTTTTAGAGAGGAGATGCAACCTCATAACAGGCAACTACGCAGCCGCCCCCTGCCGCTGCCGGGAATCATTTTTTCAGGATTCGTTCCAAGGCGGCGGCATCCAGCAAATTCACCGTTTCGAATTTCCCCTTGTAGAATACGCCCCAGTTATTGAATACGCAGGGCAGTTCCTTCGCCTTGCGGAGCGTATCCACCTCGATAAAATCCGCTGGCACTCCGAGCGCTTCGCAATGTTGTTTTATCGTTTCCAGATTTCGAAGGATAAAGGGGCACTGCATATCGTAATAGATGGTCAAGACCTGATTTTCGATGCACAGTTTTTTCGCATTTTCCGCGAATTTCGGAGTCGTGCCGTCGAAGGAGAGCGCCAGCAGCTCATAACCGTTATCGGTCGTATCGACGACCTCGAAGCCGAACTTCCGGGCAAAAGAGCAGTCCGAAAGCCACGCTTTCTGCTTTTCCGCACCGAGCATGCAGACGCCCGATTTTCCGTTCCTTTTCGCATCCGCCAGACAATACTCCATCAGTGCCTTTGCGTAGCCTTTGCCTTTGTATGGACCGGAAACCCACAAACAATAGATATAATAATAGTTGTCGCCGGTCACGGGTACCCATGCCGTTTCAAGAGGTGCGTATTCGATAAAGACCGCGCCCTTCGCATTCAGTTTCCGGAAGACATGGCCCTCGCGGAGCCGGTCGGAAAGCCACCGCCGTTTCGCCTCTACGCCCGGATGGGACTTCGTAGTGCGGATAATACAGCACAAATGCTGGTCGGCAAGGTTTTCCGGCGTCAAATTAACGAAATCGGTCATTGCATGCGGCTCCATTTCCCGGTTCATACCAACCGGCCGCTACACCTTGCGGTAGGAAAGCGCCCCCGAAGGGCATTTTTCCACCTGCGCGACGATCTTGTCGGTCGTGGAGTTCTCCAACTTCACCCACGGGCGCTCCTTCGGTCTGTAAACTTCGGGGAGCGTCCTGACGCAAATGCCCGCATGGGTACAAAGATGCGGCTGCCAGACCACGACGATTTCACCGTTCATATATTCGATAAGTTTCTTTTCCGTTTCCATAACAATATATTTTATATAACAGAGCATTTTCAAGTCGATGTCCAAAGTTAGCAATAAAATTCATACCCCGAATCGGACGCAACCGCCTTCAACTCATCAAACACAACTTTAAAGTATACATTTACGCCTGTTTGCAGGCAAAAATCCGACACGGCGATCCGAACAGACCGAAGATATCTTTTTCAGACCGGAAACAACTATGACACAGGCGATAACGTCAGGTAGGAAACAGAGATTCCAAACTGTCCGGCCGCCCCGGCAAAAGATAATCCGAAACTTTTTCCGCCGAAATTTTGATTTTTCAGCCAAAAATACATACATTTGCCCCAACGACATTGCAAATGACAATATTTAACCATATCCATCATCATCACAACCACTTTCCGAAGGGGTAAGATCGATGTGCATATGTAAATAAGGATTATATATCATAACGAAGCTCATCCCCTGCGGATGGGCTTTTTTCGTGCTCTTTCCGCAGGCGGATGTCTGAAAAACAAAAAACTAATATGCTGAGAATAGCAATTCAGGCCAAAGGCCGACTCAACGAGCAGAGCATAGGCCTGCTCTCCGAAGCGGGCATCGGCGTCGCCGAGAGCAAACGCAAACTCATCTCCCGCGCCGACGGATTCCCGATGAAGGTGCTCTACCTGCGCGACGACGACATTCCGCAAGCCGTGGCCATGGGCGTCGCCGATCTGGGTATCGTGGGGCTGAACGAGGTCGCGGAGAAGAATTTCCCGGTCGAACGGACCATGGACCTCGGATTCGGCAGCTGCCGCATCTCGCTGGCCGTGGACCGGACAGCGGATTACAACGGGCTGGACTACTTCCGCGGCAAGCGCGTGGCGACCTCCTACCCCAACATCCTCGCACGGTTCTTCGCCGAGAAGGGCATCGACGCCGAAATACACACCATCAAAGGGTCGGTCGAAATCGCTCCGGCCGTAGGAATGTCCGACGCCATATTCGACATCGTATCGTCGGGCGACACGCTGATCTCGAACGGACTGGTCGAAGTGGAGAAGGTGTTCTATTCCAAAGCGGTCTTGATCGCAAACCCTAAACTCGATGAGCAGAAGCGCCGTGAAACGGCTCAGCTCACGTTTCGCTTCAACTCGATACTCGAAAGCCGCGGCATGAAATACGTGCTGATGAACCTCCCGCAGGAGAAGCTCGACGAAGCGATCACGATTCTGCCGGGCATGCGCAGTCCGACGGTCCTGCCGCTGGCGCAGGAGGGGTGGTGTTCGATACACGCCGTGATCTGCGAGTCGCAGTTGTGGGAACGCATCGAACGGCTCAAGGCCCTCGGCGCGGAAGGAATTCTGGTGCTGACGCTCGAAAACATGATCCGCTGACCCCTAAAAAACGACCCGAAAAATGGAAATGCCGAAAATCTATGTAAATCCCCCGCGCAGCGAATGGCCGGCGCTGACGGCCCGCTGTATGCGGCAGGAAGAGGAGATCGGAGAGCGCGTCGCCGCGATCCTCGCCGAGGTGCGCACGGGCGGCGACGCGGCCCTGCGCCGGATCGTCCGCCGCATCGAAGGATATGTTCCCGAAACGTTCGAAGTAACACGCGAACGGCGCGCGGAAGCCGCGAAGGCCGTATCGCCGCAGTTGAAAGCCGCACTGGAGCAGGCGAAGGCCAACATCGAAGCCTTCCACCGGGCGCAGCTCCCGGCGCAGGTCGAGGTCGAAACGATGCCGGGCGTCAGGTGCGTACAGCGCGCCGTGGCGATCGGCCGCGCGGGGCTGTATATCCCCGGCGGCAAAGCCCCGCTCTTCTCGACGGTGCTGATGCTCGCCCTGCCGGCCCGGATCGCCGGATGCCGCGAGGTGATACTCTGCACGCCGTGCGGCCGCGACGGGCGTATCGCACCCGAAATTCTCTATGCGGCCGACCTCTGCGGCGTGGACCGGGTCTTCGCCCTCGGCGGGGCGCAGGCCGTGGCGGCCATGGCTTACGGAACGGAGAGCATTCCGCGTGTCGATAAGATTTTCGGTCCCGGCAACCGGTACGTCACCAAGGCCAAACAGCTGGTCGGCGCAGCCGACGTCGCCGTGGACCTGCCCGCGGGGCCTTCGGAGGTGCTGGTGCTGGCCGACGAAGACGCCCGGCCCGAATTCGCCGCCGCCGACCTGCTCTCGCAGGCCGAGCACGGAGACGACAGTCAGGCCGTGCTGGTCTGCCGCAGCGAGGAGTTCGCACGGCGGGTTATAGCGGCCGTCGGGGAGCAGGCCGCGCGGCTCAGCCGCCGCGACGCGATCGGCAATTCGCTGGCCAACAGCCGGATCGTGGTTTTCAGCGACCCGGACGAGCAGATCGCGTTCGCCAACGCCTACGCCCCCGAACACCTGATCGTCGCCATGCGGGACGCATGGGATGCTGCGGCGCGGATCACGGCCGCAGGGAGCGTCTTTATCGGCGACTATTCGCCCGAAAGCGCAGGCGATTACGCTTCGGGGACCAATCATACGCTGCCCACGGGCGGCTGGGCGTGGGCTTACAGCGGCGTAAACACGGAGAGCTTCATGCGCAAGATAACCTATCAGGAACTTACGCGCAGCGGACTCGAAGCCCTCGCACCGACGATTACGGCCATGGCCGAAGCCGAAGGGCTGGACGCACACGCCAACGCCGTGCGTATCCGGACGGAAGGAGGTGCGCGATGAAACCGCTGTCTCAGCTCGTGCGGCCCAACATCATGGCCCTGCAACCCTACTCCACTGCCCGCGACGAATATGCGGGCGGTGAAATCGAAATCTGGCTCGACGCCAACGAAAGTCCCTACGACAACGGCGTGAACCGCTACCCCGACCCGCACCAGCGGGAGCTGAAAGCGCAGCTGGCCGCGCTGAAGGGCGTGCGGAGCGGACAAATATTCCTCGGCAACGGCAGCGACGAAGCCATAGACCTTGCGTTCAGGATCTTCTGCGAGCCGGGCCGCGACAACGCCGTTTCGATCGCACCGACTTACGGCATGTACCGCGTGGCGGCACAGACCAACGACGTCGAACTGCGCGAAGTACCGCTGGGAGCGGATTTCTCGCTTCCGGTCGAGGCGCTGCTGGCGGCGGCCGACGCGCGCACCAAACTGCTGTGGCTCTGCTCGCCCAACAACCCCACGGGAAACGCATTCCCCGACCGGGAGATCGAAGAGCTGCTGCGCCGGTTCGACGGCGTGGTGGTGCTCGACGAAGCCTACATCGACTTCGCCGAAGGGCGGGGATTCCTCCCGCGGCTCGCCGAGTTTCCGAACCTGATCGTACTGCAAACCCTCTCCAAAGCTTGGGGCATGGCGGGACTGCGGCTCGGGCTGGCTTTCGCGTCGGAAGAGATCGCCTCCCTGTTCGGCCGGGTCAAATACCCCTACAATATCAATACGCTCACCCAGCAGACCGCAGCCGAGTGTCTGCGCCGGGACATTGCGGCGCAGGTCGCGCAAATCCGCGAAGAACGCGGACGGCTGGCGGCGGCGCTCGCCGGCTTCGGCTGCATCGAACGGGTCTACCCGTCGCAGGCCAATTTCCTGCTGGTGAAGACCGCCGATCCCGACCGGCTCTACGGCGAACTGATCGCCGCCGGGGTGATCGTCCGCAACCGCACGCGGATTGCGGGATGCGAAGGCTGTCTCCGCATCACCGTAGGCGCTCCCGGCGAAAACGAACGCATGCTGGAAACCGTTAAAAACTTCATACCATGAAAAAAGCACTGTTCATAGACCGCGACGGCACGCTGATCGTCGAACCGCCCGTGGATTTGCAGGTGGACAGTCTCGCCAAGCTGGAATTCGTACCCGGAGCCATTTCGGCGCTCAAAGTCCTCCGGGGCCTCGATTTCGAACTGGTGATGGCCACCAATCAGGACGGACTGGGGACCGATTCGTTCCTCGAGGAGGATTTCCGGCTTCCGCAGGAGAAGATGCTCCGAACGCTGGCGGGCGAAGGCGTGCTGTTCGACGACATGCTGATCGACCGTACGTTCGAAAGCGACAACGCTCCGACCCACAAGCCCCGTACGGGAATGTTCGGCCGCTACACCGGCGGTGGGTACGACCTCGCGGCGAGTTATGTCATCGGCGACCGCGCAACCGACATCCTGCTGGCCCGCAACCTCGGAGCACGGGGAATTCTGTTCGCACAGGAGACGGCGGGCCGCCGGATGCTGTGCGAAGCCGGAGCGGAAGAGGCCTGCGTACTGATAAGCGACTCGTGGGCCGAAATCGCCGAATATATCCGCCGCGGCGAACGGCGGGTGGTCGTAACGCGCGAAACCCGCGAAACGCGGATCACCGTCCGGCTCGACCTCGACGGCAAAGGATTCGGCGACAGGATTTCGACCGGGCTGCGCTTTCTGGACCATATGCTGGCGCAGATCGCCCACCACGGCGGCGTGGCGCTCGAAGTGGAGGCCCGCGGCGATCTGGACATCGACGAACACCACACGATGGAAGACGTGGCGATCGTACTGGGCGAAGCCATCGACCGGGCTTTGGGCTCCAAGGCCGGAATAGGCCGCTACGGATTCGCCCTGCCGATGGACGACTGCCGGGCGCTGGTGCTGCTCGACTTCGGGGGACGCATCGACTTCGAGTGGGACGCCGAGTTCCGCCGCGAACGGGTCGGGGACGTGCCGACGGAGATGTTCCGCCACTTCTTTCACTCGCTCTGCTGCGCCGCACGCTGCAACCTGCAGATCTCGGCCCTGGGCGACAACGACCTTCACAAGGCCGAAGCGATCTTCAAGGCCTTCGCCCGCGCCCTGCGCATGGCCGTAGCCCGCAGCGGATTCGGATACGACATACCCAGCAGCAAAGGAATATTATGACGGCGATAGTAGATTACGACACGGGCAACCTGCGGTCGGTCGCCGACGCCATGCGGCGCATCGGGGCCGAATATACCGTCACGGCCGATCCCGCGCTCCTGCGCAGCGCCGACAGGGTGCTGCTGCCCGGCGTGGGCGAAGCCTCGTCGGCGATGGACAAACTCCGCGAGCGGGGACTGGACCTCGTCATCCCCGCCCTGACGCAGCCCGTACTGGGCATCTGTATAGGCATGCAGCTGCTGTGTCTCGACAGCGAAGAGGGAGACGCCCGGTGTCTGGGAATTTTCCCGGCGCACGTCAGACGGCTGAAACCCGCGGAAAGCGGGCTGAAAATTCCCCATGTGGGCTGGAACACCGTCGGCGGCCTGCGCGGAGCGCTGTTCGAGGGAGTCTGCGAAGAGACTTATGTTTATTACGTCCACTCGTATGCGGCAGAGGTCTGCGAAGCGACGATCGCCCGCACCGATTACGGCGGGGAGTTCAGCGCCGCACTGGGCCGCGGCAACTTTTTCGGTACGCAGTTCCACCCCGAAAAGAGCGGTTCGGCGGGCGAACGGATACTGCGCAACTTTTTAAAACCGTAACACGATGAAAATAGAAATCATACCCGCAACGGACATTATCGGCGGCGCCTGCGTGCGGCTCACGCAGGGCGACTACGGCCGCCGGACGACCTATTACAGCGACCCGCTCGAAGCGGCGCTCCGCTTCGAAGAAGCGGGCATACGCCGCCTGCACATGGTCGATCTCGACGGCGCCAAGGCTTCGCAGCCCCGCAACCTCGCCGTGCTGGAGCGCATAGCGTCGAAAACCGCGCTCGAAGTGCAGTACGGCGGCGGCATCAAAAGCACCGAAGCGCTCCGCAGCGTATTCGATGCGGGCGCGAGCCGCGCCATCTGCGGAAGCGTCGCCGTACGCCGGCCGGAGCTTTTCGCAGGATGGCTCGCGGAATTCGGACCGGAGAAACTGATACTCGGAGCCGACATCCGCAACGGCAAAGTGGCCGTTCAGGGCTGGACGGAAGCCTCCGAACTTACGGCACAGGAGCTGATCGCACAGTTCGCGCCGCAGGGACTCTCGCAGGTAATCTGTACCGACATCGCCCGCGACGGCATGCTCTGCGGCGCATCGGCGGAGTTTTACGCCGCACTTCAAGGAGAGTTTCCCGGCGTGGAGATCACCGTAAGCGGCGGCATCGGCTCGAAGGCCGACATCGAGGCGCTCGACGGCGCGGGCCTGCGCAGCGTCATCGTCGGCAAAGCCCTCTACGAAGGACGTATCACACTCGACGAACTGAAGCGATGCTTGCAAAACGCATAATTCCCTGTCTCGACATCCGCGAAGGGCAGACGGTCAAAGGGATCAATTTCGCGGAGCTGAAAAACGTCGGCGATCCGGTGGAACTCGGGGCGAAATACGCCGCCGAGGGGGCCGACGAGCTGGTATATCTCGACATCAGCGCCACGGAAGAAGGGCGCAGCACCTTCACCGGGCTGGTGTCGCGCATCGCGGCGCGCATCGACATCCCGTTCACCGTGGGCGGCGGCATCGCGTCGGTCGCGGACGCAGGGCGGCTGCTCGACGCGGGAGCCGACAAGGTCACGGTGAACAGCGCCGCCGTACGCGATCCGGCGCTGATCGACGCCATCGCATCGAAATACGGGTCGCAGTTCGTCGTCGCGGCCATCGACGCAAAAAAGATCGACGGCGTATGGTGCGTCACGACCCACGGCGGCAAGCGGATCACCGACCGCGAACTGTTCGCGTGGGCGCACGAAGTATGGCGGCGCGGCGCGGGCGAGATACTCTTTACGTCGATGGATCACGACGGCACCCGCGACGGCTACCCCTGCGAGACGTTCGCACGGCTGGCCGAACTGCCCGTTCCGATCATCGCTTCGGGCGGGGCAGGCTCGGTACAGCATATCGCCGACGTACTGACGCTCGGCCGGGCCGACGCAGCGCTGGCGGCGAGCATCTTCCACTACAACGAAATTCCGATTCCCGCGCTCAAGCGGGAACTGCACCGACAAAATATCAACGTAAGATTATAAACGCCATGAAAATCACAGCAAAACCCTTTGCGGAACTCGACTCCGCGAAACAGGCCGACGGACTGATTCCCGCCGTCATTCAGGACGACCGCACCCTGCAGGTGCTGATGCTCGGCTACATGAACCGCGAAGCCTATGAAAAAAGTCTCGCCGAAGGCCGAGTCACCTTCTACAGCCGCACGCGCGGCTGACACTGGACAAAAGGCGAGACCAGAGGCAATTATCTCGACATCGTTTCGGTCA
>JAJPZH010000022.1 GCA_021204515.1 Alistipes sp.
AAGTTAATTTTTTTTTACGGGCGGGAAATCAGACTGCGTATTTCCGGGTTTTTTGTTACCTTTGTTTTCGAAATCAAAACCGACCGACTTTTATGACGAAACTTCAACCCCGAAATCACGGTCTCGACCTGTTGCGTGTGCTGGCCTGTTATATGGTGCTTCAGGTGCATGCCGGAGAATTCTACTATATCGCCGACGGCGGCTTGGTCGCCGCGGGCGGCGGACCTGTCTGGGCCTGCTGGCTCAACTCGCTGTGCCGTACCGCCGTGCCGCTGTTCGTCATGTTGTCGGGATTTTTCCTGCTTCCGGTGCGGGAGCGTACCCGCGACTTTTTCGCCCGGCGTTTCGTGCGCGTGGTGGTACCGTTTCTGGTGTGGTGCGTGCTCTACGCAATCTACCAGTTCCTGACAGGACGGACCGATGCCGCTGGAGCGTTGCTCGGCGTCTGCCGCATCCCGGTCAATTTCGGCGTCGAGATCGGGCACCTCTGGTTTGTCTACATGCTGTTGGGACTCTACCTGTTCGCTCCGGTTGTCTCGCCGTGGATCGAGAAGGCTTCGCGCCGCGCCATGGAGGGGTATCTTGCACTTTGGGCTGTTACTTTGTTCATCCCTTATGTTCACCTCGTTTTCCCGGAACTGCTCGGCGAGTGCTACTGGAACGATACGCCGATGCTCTACTATTTTTCGGGATTCCTCGGCTATATGGTGCTGGCCGCCTACCTGCGCCGCTACTTCGCCGAGCCGCGTGCATGGCATAAGTGGGGCGGCGCACTGCTGGTCGTCGCGGGGTATTTCGCGACGGCTTGGGTTTTCGACGGACGGCTGGCGTCGCAGCGGCTCGTCGCGGATCTCGAACTTTCGTGGGGCTTCGGGACGATCAACGTGGCCGCGATGTCGGTCGGGCTGTTCCTGCTGCTGAAAGACGTCGGACTTGGCGCGGGCCGTCTTACGGGCGTCGTTACCGACATTTCTAAACTCAGCTACGGCATCTACCTGATACACATCATGCTGCTCAACCTCTTCCACGGCTGGCTCGATCCGCTGATCGTTTCGGCCGGGATCAAGATTCCCGTGCTGGCGCTCTGCACCTTCGTCGCGTCCTATGCGGTCGTAAAGCTGATTTCACTGCTGCCCGGCAGCAAATATGTCGTAGGGTAGTTACAGCCCGTACTCCGCGGCATAACGCCATAACGGCGCGGCCATCAGCGCCTGACGGATGCCGCCGCCCGTGAGCAGTCCGCGCACCTCGGCAGCCGTGAACAGATGCACGCGGATATCCTCCGTGGCGTCGAGGTGCTGGGCGCCGATGCGCTCCACGCCCGTTGCCAGATAGCAGTACGTCAGATTGTTCTGCGTGGCGGGATTCGGGGCCACGACCAGTAGTTCGCGCCACTCGCCGCCGCCGTAACCGGTTTCTTCGGCCAGTTCGCGCTGTGCCGCGGCCAGCATCGATGCGTCGTCCGGCTCGGCCACGCCCGCCGGGATTTCGTAATTCGTTTCGCCCAAGCCGTGGCGGTACTGGTCGATGAATACGAATTTGCCCTCTTTGGTTATGGCGATGACGTTCACCCAGTCGGGGTACTCGAAGACGTAATAGTCGGGTATGCTGCGCCCGTCGGGCAGTTCGATACTTTCGTGGCGTACGGTGAACCACGGTTTACGGGCGAGGTACTCGCTCTTCACGACTTTCCATGCGCGGCTTTTCGGATTTTCCATATGGGCATCTGTTTTGATGCCGCAAAAATAGCGAAAAATAATTACCTTTGTATAATCTCTAAAAACGAGCTTATATGCTTTCCCCGACCGAACGAAGTAAAATCATCGCCCTAATCAACCGCGAAGTCGTGCCCGCCATCGGTTGTACCGAACCGATCGCCGTGGCTTTGTGTACGGCGCGCGCCGCCGAACTGCTCGATGCGCAGCCCGAAAAAATCGAGGTGCGCCTGAGCGCCAATATCCTCAAAAATGCGATGGGCGTAGGCATTCCCGGTACGGGAATGATCGGCCTGCCGATCGCCGTGGCGCTGGGAGCGCTGATCGGCCGTTCGGAATACCGGCTGGAGGTTCTGCGCGACGTGACGCCCGAAGCCGTGGAGCGGGGGACCCGTTATATCGACGAAAAGCGCGTCTGCATTTCGCTGAAGGAGGATATTTCCGAAAAACTCTATATCGAGGTCGAAGCCGTGGCCGGAGCTCACCGCGCCGTAGCGGTAATTGCGGGCGGGCATACCGCCTTCGTCTATCTCGAACGCGACGGCGAAGCGCTGCTCGACAAACGCACTGCATCCGTTGCCGATGAGGAAGAGGGCGAGGTTTTCCTCAATCTGCGCCGTGTCTGGGATTTCGCCATGACGGCGCCCCTCGGCGAACTGCGCTTCATTCTCGAAACCCGCCGTCTGAACAAAGCCGCCGCCGAGCAGGCTTTCGCCGGGGAGTTCGGGCACTGCGTCGGCCGTACGCTGCGCTGCGAACGGGAACGGCAGGTGATGGGCGACAGTATCTTCTCGCGCATCCTCTCCTATACCTCCGCAGCCTGCGACGCCCGCATGGCGGGGGCCATGATTCCCGTGATGAGCAATTCGGGCAGCGGCAATCAGGGCATCGCCGCGACGCTTCCCGTTGTGGTCTATGCCGACGAAACCGCTGCCGACGAGGAACATACGATCCGTGCGCTGGTGCTGAGCCATCTCACGGTGATCTATATCAAACAGAGTCTGGGACGCCTGTCGGCCCTGTGCGGATGCGTCGTGGCGGCTACGGGATCGAGCTGCGGCATCACCTACCTGATGGGCGGCGCCTACGAGCAGGTCGCCGCGGCCGTCAAGAACATGATCGCCAACCTGACCGGCATGATCTGCGACGGAGCCAAGCCCAGCTGTTCGATGAAGCTCACGAGCGGCGTCTCGACCGCCGTGCTCTCGGCCATGATGGCGATGGACGGCCACTGCGTAACGCCCGTCGAGGGAATTATCGAGGAGGATGTCGATAAGTGCATCCGCAACCTGACGGCCATCGGCCGCGACGGCATGAACGAGACCGACCGGCTCGTGCTGGGAATTATGACGCATAAATGTTAAAATACCGACCATGAACAGACTTGCATTGAAACTGAGGTTCTGCGCGGCGTTCCTGCTGCTCGGCCTGTGGAGTGCGGACGCCCAGACAGCCCGCGAACAGATCGCGGCGATGCCCGAACGCGCGGGCGGAATCTACCATTCGTACGAATACCTGCCCGCTGCTGCGGCTCCGGTTCCCGACGGGTACACGCCGTTCTATATCAGTCATTACGGCCGTCATGGCAGCCGCTGGCACGCTTCCGAAAGCGTCTATACCGGGCCGTTGAAAATCCTGCGCAAAGCCGCCGAATCCGATGCGCTGACGCCGCTGGGCCGCGACCTGCTGGGCCGTGTCGAGATCATCGCGGCCGACGCCGACAAGCGTTACGGCGACCTTTCGCCGCGCGGCGTCGCCGAACACCGGGGCATCGCCGAGCGTATGTACAAGGCTTATCCCGAAGTTTTCTCTACGGCCGACGGCCGCGAATGCCGCATCGAGAGCCGTTCGACCTTCGTGCCGCGCTGCATCCTGAGCATGGCGGCTTTCAACGAGCGCCTCAAGGAGCTGAATCCCGCGATCCAGACCACCCGCGAGTCGAGTGCGCGCTACATGCCATACATGGGCAACAACAGGGGACTCGACGCCCAGCGCGACCGGACTCTCAAAACCGCCGACAGCGTGCGTGCCACGCACCTGATTCCCGACCGCCTGATGAAGTCGATTTTCTCCGATCCGGAGTTCGTGAAACGCGAAGTCAAGAAGCCGCAGAAACTTATGGAACAGTTGCTTCTGCAGGCCGCGATCATGCAGGACGTCGATTATCTGGGCATTTCGCTGTACGACCTCTTCACCGGGGAGGAGATATATGCCGCATGGGAGGACGAGAACTTCCGCCGTTATGTGATGTTCGGCCCTTCGAAGCGTTTCGGCGATCCGATCATCGCTGATGCCAAACCCCTGCTGCGCAACATCGTCGAGACCGCCGAAGAGGTGATCGGCGGGGAGAAGGAACTTGCGGCGTCGCTGCGCTTCGGCCACGACGTGAACGTCATCCCGCTGTTGGCCCTGCTGGGTGTCGAGGGGGCTTCGGCCCGTGTTTCGACGCCCGAAGAGGCCGCCGAAGTCTGGCAGATCCACCGCGTTTCTCCCATGGCGGTCAACGTGCAGTTCATCTTCTTCCGCAATCCTGCGGGCGATATCTTGGTGCGCGTGCTGCACAACGAGCGCGACGCCAAACTGCCCCTCGGCGGCGGTCCCTATTACCCGTGGGCGGAGCTGAAGAAGTATTGCGAGGCGCTGTATGAATAATCGGGCCGGAATGTTTGGCGATACGTTCCGAACTATATATTTTTATGGTGTAATCAGATTCTGAATGATGAGTGTCTCCCGGTCTCTGTTTATTTTTGCGGTCCCGGCGCGGGGCATCTCTTTTGTCCGCAAACGCATGGGGTTGGAGTAGAGGTTTCCGGAAGCTCTTACTTTGTATGACGTTGCCTATGAAAAAACTGTTGCTGTTCTGCTTGCTGGCCGTTTGTCTGCCGGTCCTTTGTTTGCTGCCGGCCTGCTCGTCCGGTCATTCGAAATCTGCGGCGGCTCTCCGGACCGCAGAACGCGATTCGCTGCTGAGGGAGCTGGACTGGACTGTGGCGAACAAGGCACGATATGCTGAGATGCGGCAGAACCGGATCGATTCCCTTGAGACGGAGTTTGCCCGGGAATCAGACATGGAACGGAAACTGGAGATCGGGCAGAAGATGTTTTACCTTTATTTCGACTTCCAGAACGATATGGCCATGGAGCATGTCGAGACGATGCAGAAACTGGCCGCCGAAATCGCCGATACCCATCCCGGCTACCTGCAGCTCGCGACGCTCAACAGGGTGAAGCTGTTGCGTTTCACGGGGCATCTGAAAGAGTCCTCCGAACTGCTGGATAAGATGAGCCGCCGGTCCATCGTACCGGAAATCTACCTCTCCTATATTTCGGAGCGGATGATGAACTACCTTTCGCTGTACGACAGCAATTCGCATTCTGAATACCGGGCCTATTACGACCGGATGGCCGAGACCTACCGGGATTCGGTACTGATGTTTTCCGGGCCGGAACAAAATGTTGTCACCCGGGTCGAACGGCTTGTCAAGCAGAAGCAGCTGAATATGGCGCTCACTTTGCTGCACAGCTTATACGATAAACTCGATCCTTGTTCTAAGAAGGCAGGGACGCTGGCCTACAACATCGCGCTGTGTCACGAAGAGATGTCGGGAGACGACGGAAATGCCGAGAGCGAGCGTTATCTCATCCTTTCTGCCATATCCGACTTGCGTAATGGCGTGCGGGGCTACAAGTCTCTGCCGCGTCTGGCGACCCGGATGTATGATTTGGGCGACATCGACCGGGCGTACAACTATATGAAGTGTTCGATGGAGGATGTGATCAACAGCAGCGCCCGTATCCGGACCCAAGAGGTCTCCGAAATGTTCGTCACGATCAACGAATCCTACCAGTTGCAGGCCCTGAAACAACAGCGGCGGGTCGCCAACCTGCTGATCGTGATCGGGAGTGTTTGCGTGTTGCTGTTTGTGTTGCTGCTTTTTATCGGGTATCAGAATGTTCTGCTGGTTTCCGTGAAGCAGAAGCTCTCCGATGCGAATCTGACCAAAGAGGGATATATGGGGGTCTTTATCGAATCCTATTCGAGCCATCTGGCGCGCATGAACTCTTATCGGACTAAGTCCGTCAAGATACTCAAGACGGGCAATCTTTCCGAAATCGAAGCTTTCGTGGACCGGGCGCTCAACATGACGGACGATCAGGAGGAGCTTCACCGGAAGTTCGACGTGGCGATTCTCTCGATTTTCCCGACCTTCATCACGGAGTACAACCGGCTGATGAAAACCGAGGAGCACAATCCCGGCAAGGGAAAACTCACGATCGAACAGCGGATCGCAGCCTTTATCCGGCTGGGCATCACCGAATCGGACAAGATCGCCCTCTTCCTGCGTTACTCTATCCGCACCGTCTACAATTACCGGAGCCAGATGCGTTCCAAGGCGAAGAATCCTAAGGAGTTTGAAAAGGAGATTTCGCAGATCGGCCTGATGCGCAGGCC
>JAJPZH010000045.1 GCA_021204515.1 Alistipes sp.
GCGTTTGCCCAATACGCGCAGCATATTGGTCGTGCCGGCGTTTTTGCTGCCGTGTTCGCGGATGTCGATACCGTAGTATTTTTTGCCGATCCACACGGCACTCGGAATCGAACCCAGCAGATAGGCAATGATAATCAGGGTCGTAGCGGTGTAGTATGTCAGAATCATAACGACTTTTCAGGGGTTTGTATAATGCAAATATAATAAAATCTCCCGGATAAACGAATAAAACGGAATAAATGACACGGATCGGAAATGGGAGCGGGGCAAAAAGAATATCCGCAGGAAGACGGCGACGTTTCCTGCGGATATTTCATTTACGGGGCTGTTTTCAGAATGCGGCTCTGGGAATTATCCCTTCGGGCTGTCGGCCCGGCAGCTTCTGCAGCAGCGGGGCGATCTCGTGCGCTCCGGGTCCGGGGCGGGCTGCGCCGGCTGCTGCATGCGATTTCGACGCCGGGGTCGTGTAATCGCATCTGAACAGTCCGGTGGTGACCTGCTGCGACTGGAAACCGAAGGCTACGCAGGTGTAGGCCGTACCCGGCGTCTGGTTATAGTAGTTTACCGTCGAGCTGCCCTCCCGGTAGTCGGCGTACTTCTTGTTCTTTACCGTCTTTTCGATGATTTCCTGCTCGGAGAGCCCTTTCAGTTCGCTCTGCAGGTAGGGGTAGACGATATAGGGATCTTGGTTGGTGGCGGTGATCCGTATCTCGACCGTGTTGGGCGTCAGGGTCGAGACCTGCATCGTAAGCTGGTTGTCGGATGGATCGACCGGTTCGGGCGCGCCCGTCGTGAACTCCTTCTGCGCCGTCTCCGACATGACATACCCCTCGTTGCTGACGGCGATTGCATAGGCCAGATACTCGGTGTCGGCTTCCAAATCGCTTCCCGTCAGCTGATGTGCGCCCTTGTAGCAAATTTGTGCGACGGCCATCTCGGCAGGGTATCCGTAGGTGTAATAAAGCTCCACGGCTTCGGTGAGCGTGGACTGCAACAGGGCGGCCGGGATGACTCCCTCTTCCGTGACACGCGATTTCTCGATGTAGTTGCAGAAATAGTATTGGTCTTGGTCGCCGGGTATGACGTCGATTACGACGCTGGTGCCGTCTATCTGCGGACGGAAGTCGAAGGTCATGTCGGTGGTCTCGACAGCTTCGGTGGTGAATTCGGCGGTGCAGGCGCGGGTGGTGACCTTGCCGTCGAGGTCCACGCCGGCTATCACGACGATGTTCTCCGAGGCGGGCAGCAGGCCCTTGATCTGCATGCCGCTGAAGCTGCCGGCCTTTAGTATCTGCTGCAGTACCTCCCGGAAGGTCTGTCCCGTGGCGGGCGCTATCGCTTCGTAGTATTCCAGTTGTTTGACGATGATCTCGTCCGGGGTCAGGTCGCCGGCATACTCTTTCGACGAATAGAGGATCATGTAGGTCTGTTCAGGGGCGGATGCCGTCATGCTCACGCTGGCGCTGATCGGCGTTATCTCGCTTATCGTGATCTTGAAGGGGGCGTCGTAGCCGTCCTGCCGCACCTCGAATGTTTTTTCGATCGGCTCGATTCCTGCGGCCTCGTATACGGCTGTTACGGTAGCCTGCCGCGCCTCTTCCTCGCTGCTGGGCTTCACCGTGAAGGATATCTGTCCGTCGGCGGCCTGCAGGTCGGTTATCCACTCCTTGTCGGCGGTCGCTTGGATCGTGGCGTCCTTCAGCCCGTTTTCGACGGTATAGTTTACCGACTGTTCGTCTCCGTCGCACGATACGAATACGGTTTTGCTTTCCAGTTTGAACTCCACGGGGAGGGGCTGCGGTTCCGGTATCTCTTCGTTGTCGCTGCAGCCGGTGCTTCCTGCCAGAATCAGACCTAATGCCATGCAGAGACGGAGCGCCCGTTCAGATAGATGTTTTCTCATGATCTAACAATTAAAGATGTGTATGTACGATATTCGAAAACAAATGTAGGCACTAAAAAAAAGAAAGTTTTTGTACTATGTCAAAAACGGCTTTTTTTCAAGGCTTCATGACCGTTTTTTTCAGCCGGCTCAGGTACGACTGCGTGATTCCCAGATAGGAAGCCACGAATTTCAGCGGCACCTTTTCCATGATTTCGGGTCTGTTCTTCACCAGCGAGAGAAAGCGCTCCTTGGCATCGCCGTTGATGACGCTGTTTTTCATTTCGAAGAAGAAAAGCTGTCCGTGAGCCATCTGCAGCGCCCACCGGGCGAAGTCGTGCGACTGGGCGGTCAGCGTGTCGTACCGCTGCCGGGTAATCCTGACCACGGTCGATTCGCAGCAGGCCTCTATCTGGTAGAACGTGGGCAGGTGGAAATAGTAGGAGAACATCGAGATGATCATGGTGCCGGGCAGCGAAAACGCGTAGGTTACTTCCCGCAGTCCGTTCATGTAGCTGTAGCGCAGGATACCCTCTTTGACGACATAGATGTTGGCGTCCACCTTGCCGCTCATGATCAGTATTCCGTTCCGTTTCAGGTGAAGTTCCTCTGCTGATTCCAGAAATCGGTCCATGATCTCGCCGGACAGCGGATAGTCGCACTCCTTCAGCAGAAGTTCTTTTACAGTATTCATTATATCTGTACGGGTATTTTTTTGAAATCTACAAAAATAATAAAAAAATCGTATCTGCGTCTTCGGAATGGAAACTCCGGCGCAAAACCGGACGTACGGAGTTTTTGCGGAATATTCTCGTAAGATATGGCTGCGGAGCGGAGGGTTTCACGGGACACTCCCGATGGCACATGCCTGCCCCTATATGTACCTGCTCTCCGTGTCGCCGGCCTGTACGGGGTAGACCAGCACGAAACTGTTGTCGGCGAAGAATTGCTCCATATAGGCGGGGACCTTGCTCATGGCAGGGTGGTAGGAGACCCTCTCGCGGCGGCTCATCACGATCCACAGGCAGTCGTCGCGTTTGGTCTCGTAAGTGAGCGCCGTGAGGTCGTCCCACGGATTGGAGACCACGTATTCGGCCTTTGCCGAGCGTTTGCCGCCGGCGGGGCGCAGGTACTGCATGGTGCTTTCCGGGGCGTAGAACACGATCCGGGCGCCCGAATTGTCGGCGATGTTGCGCAGTTTCTGAATCCACATCTGGAATCCGGCCTCCTTTTCGGCCTTCTCCGGCACGACTACCAGATGCCGCTTGACGGTCGGCAGGGGCTGCACGGGGTGGTAGAAATAGGTGGTGACGTTGCTTTGCCACAGTACGTCGGCGGCCATGCGGCCGATGCCCGAGCCGCCCGGCGTGCGGTCGTGGTGCATGCCCATCACGATATCGGTGATGCTGCGCTCCTTGACCACGCTGACGATGGCGTTGGCGATGTTCACGTCGTAGCGGAGCAGCGCCTGCAGGTAGTTGTCCGACGCGGCGGCGGCTTTGGCGGCCGTGTCGAGGATTTTGCGGCCCCGTTTTTCGACCGTGGGGTCCTCGACCTTGTTGTCGATGGCGTTCAGGGCGTAGAGTCCGTTGCGGGATTTTGCCTTCTTGAGGGTCGTGCTCAGGCTCACCAGCTCGCCCACGGTCTGCTCGTTGGCGACCGGAATGAGGATGTGATCCTCCTGCTGGGGCTTTGCCTCGTCGTCCTGCGCATTGCGCATGGCGATATTGTGCGCGCCCCGCTGGGTGGCGAAGGTCGAGACCGTGCAGGTGGCCAGAATCATCAGGATCGTGCCGTTGAGCACGCTCTCGCTCAACAGGCGGATCGGCTCGCCGTCGGGCGTGTGGCCCAGAATGACGTTGTAGCCGACCATCACCGCCGCGAGCGTCGCCGCGACATGGGCGCTGCTCAGTCCGAAGATCACGGTGCGCTGGTCGGGCGACAGGCGGAATGTCTTCTGCGTGAGGTAGGCGGCGATGTATTTGGCGGCCGTGATCAGGACGATCATGATCAGCGCCACTTCGATACTCTCCCAGTCGCGGAAGAAGGCCCGGTAGTCGATGAGCATGCCTACGCCTATGAGGAAGAAGGGGATGAAGATGGCGTTGCCCACGAATTCGATGCGGTTCATCAGCGGCGAGGTGCGGGGGATGAGGCGGTTGAGGGCCAGACCCGAAAGGAAGGCGCCGATGATCGGTTCCAGTCCTGCGAGCTGTGCGAGGTAGGCGCCGAGGAAGACCATCGCCAGCACGAAGATATACTGCGATACGTTGTCGCTGCACTGTTTGAAGAACCAGTGGGCCAGCAGCGGAAAGAGGAACAGGATGATGCCGATGCACAACAGCACCGAGGCGCTGAGCCGCCACCAGAAAGTCTCGTCCACGTTGCCCGTGGCCATACCGACGATCACCGTGAGCAGCAGCAGGGCCAGCGTGTCGGTGATGACCGTGCCGCCGACGGCGATGGTGACGGCCTTGTCGCGCGAGATGCCGAGCTTGCTGACGATGGGGTAGGCTATGAGGGTCTGGGAGGCGAAGAGTCCGGCCAGCAGGATCGAGGAGTAGATCGGGAATCCCATGATGTAATAACCTGCCAGAATGCCGAGCGCGAGCGGTACGCAGAAGGTGTAGAGTCCGAAGACCAGACTGCGCCAGCCGCTTTTTTTGAAGTCGGAGGTATCCATGTCCAGTCCCGAGAGGAACATGATGTAGAGCAGGCCGGCGGTTCCCGAGAGGATGATGCTGCTGTCGCGCAGCACCAGATTGAGTCCGTGAGGGCCGATAACCGCGCCGGCGATTATCAGCCCCAAAAGATAGGGGATCTTCAGCTTGTTCAGGAGCAGCGGCGCCGCCAGAATGATGATCAGAATCAGCAGGAACTTCAGGATCGGGTCTTCGAGCGGCAGTGTTATCGGTGCTATATGGGCGAATTGGAACATCTGTGCGGATTATTTGGCGTTCCTACAAATATACGAAAATCTGCGGCTAAAAACAAGCGTCCGCCGCATTTTACTGCTGCGGCGTCCGATCGGCCGATCCTGCGGGCCGTTTTTCGCGTGAGAGACCGGGCGGGGACGGCGGTCGCAGGTGGCGGTCGCAGGTGGCGGTTGCAGGCGGCGGGAGCAAACGGCAGAGGCCGGCGGGGGATGGCGGCAGGGCCGGACAGGCGGGACTGACGGCGGCAGGCGGCGGAGACCGGGCGGGGACGGCGTGTGATGCGGCGGCTTGGAGGAGCGGCGGCTGGAAAACGCCGGACCGCGGCCCGGCCCCGGCAGCGCTGCGTACCCCGGCAACGCCGCATACCCCGGCAACGCCGCATACCCCGGCAACGCCGCATACCTCGGCCGCCGCATACTCCGGCAACGCTGCATACTCTCGGCAACGCCGCATACCCCCGGCGGGGCTGCATACCCCCGGCGGGGCTGCATATCTCGCACGTTTTTTGCCCGTCGGGATGCGGCGCGGGCGCCGCAAAGAGAAAGAATTGTGAAATAATCGGTGTCCGGGGATCGGTTTTTATGGAAAAAATGTAACTTTGAAAAATTGTATACCTGAAATTTCGCCGCTCATGCGTGTCGGTAAAGTAGATAAACGAGTGCTCGGCCCCGTGCTGATGGGCTTCTTCATAATGGGTTTCTGCGATATGGTGGCCCCGATCACGGGACGTATCGCACTGGAGTTTCCCGCATCGCGGCAGGCGGCCGTGAGCTTCCTGCCCACGATGGTTTTCCTGTGGTTTCTGGTGCTCTCCACGCCGCTGGCCGCGCTGATGAACCGCATAGGCCGCAAGGCCACCGCCCTGATCGGCTACGCCTTTACGGTCGCCGGACTGATGGTCCCCTACGCCGCGGGCGAAGGGTGCGGGCTGGGGTGGTACTTCGCGGGATTCGGACTGCTCGGCGTGGGAAATACGGCGATTCAGGTGGCGATCAACCCCCTGCTGGCCACCATCGTACCGGGCGAGCGGATGACCAGCTACCTCACCGTGGGCCAGATCTTCCGCAACACCTCGCTCCTGCTGCTGGCGCCGATCGTCACCGTGCTCGTGGCGCTCACCGGATCGTGGCGCCTGCTGCTGCCGATCTATGCGGGCCTTACGGTGCTGGGCGGCATCTGGCTGCAGGCGACTGCGGTGGCCGAACCGCCGCGCGGCGACCGCGCCGCGGGCATGGCCGACTGCTTCCGGCTGCTGGGAAACCCGACGGTGCTGCTCTGCACGCTGGGCGTGGCGTGCTTCATCGCGGGCGACGTGGGCATCGGATTC
>JAJPZH010000013.1 GCA_021204515.1 Alistipes sp.
GATTAAAAGTCTGTTCATACCGGAATGTTTTACGGTCGTACGGGGACAAAAAACGTACCGTGAACCGGGTGACAGGTAGTTGAAAAGGGTATTTTATGCTAAAAAACGTTGAATTTTTTGGCAATAAATGATGATGTTTAGATAATTTTTATATCTTTGCGTTGATAACAAACCCAATTAATAAAAAAAGTTATGAAAGAATTAGTAGCAAAGATCAATGCAGAGTACGAAGTATTCGCAGCAAACGCAGCAGCACAGGTAGAGAAAGGCAACAAGGCCGCCGGTACACGCGCCCGCAAGTCCGCTCTCGAAATTTCGAAGCTGATGAAGGAGTTCCGCAAGGTTTCCGTAGACGCTGCGAAATAATTACTGACGCAATGACGCAACAAAGGCTGTCCCGAGGGGGCAGCCTTTGTTGGTTTATGCTCTGTTGATTTATACGGAACCGGTTCTCTTACAGCTCTATTCCGTAACGGGCGAAAACCTCCATGTCTTCCCGTTCGAGACCCGTTTTCCGGTAAGGGACGGCTTCGTTGTGGTCGTTCAGGTATCGGCGGGGCCGCTTTCGGTCGTAGCCTGCGTTCACGAGCGATACCGTGGGGTCGATGAAGCGTCCCCGGATCGAAGCCATGTCGGCCATGGTGTGGAACAGAGCGTGGGTCGTGGCCGGAGCCGTCTCATTGCTCTCGGCCGCCGCGACTTTGGCGGGGAAGTGCTGTCGGTAGGCGTCGGAGAACCACGCCAGCGAAGCCACATAGAGCTGATAGGCGGTCGTCGTGGGCGAGGCGTGCAGGAAGCGTTCGCGGTCGTCGTCCAGAATATCCTCGCCGTGGTCGGCGCAGTAGAGCAGCGCCGAAGCCGTATGCCGCTGTCCGCGCAGGAAGCCGATCGTCTCGGCGAGGAAGTGATCCGTATAATAGACCGAATTGTCGTAAGCGTTGCGGAGCGTGTGCACATGCTCCCGTGAGATCGCCACGTCGTCGTCGGGCCTGAAACGGGCGAATTCCCGCGGATACCGCTGGTGGTAGCTGAAATGGGAACCGTAGCAGTGGAGGATGAAAAGCATCTTCTTCGCCGGATTGGTCTCGACGACGCGGCGCATTTCGTCCAGCAGTTGCATGTCGTGGCGCGGCGAACGGATGTAAATCAGGTGATCGGCGTCGCGGGCCAGCTTGTCGATCATGGCGCCCTGCGGCGACTGGTTGGAAATGAACCACGTCTCGAAGCCCGCTTCGTTGAAGAGCGCCGGGAGTCCCTTGCGGTGGTAGAGCTGTTCGTGTTCCTCGGTCGAAACGGACGAGAGGATGAGCGGCACGCTCTTGTGCGTGGTGTTGCTCTGTGTGAGCATGTCGCGGAAAATCACCAGATCGTTCACCTGCGAGAGCCGGGGATTGGTCTCCCGCTCGTAGCCGTAAAGTTCCCAGCTCATGGCGCGCGACGCTTCACCTATAATATATACGTAAATCTCGCGTCCGGGGGCTTCGGCTTCGCGTCTGGCCCCGTAGGTGAAATTCGCCGAGGTTTTGTCGAAGTTGTAAGCTTTGCGGAATTCCGAGGCGCTCAGGTAGACGTTGTAGGCTACGTTGAGCGGAAAAATCTCGTCGCGCAGCACGTGCCGCTGTTCGCTTACGTGGTAGGCCGGCCACAGGGCCAGCATACCCAGCGCCATGAGTGCGGCGCCCGAAAGTCCGACGTTCATGCGCGTCGTGCGCGAAATGTAGCGCTTGTGGCCGATCTCGCGCGCCGCGAACCACAGCAGCGGCAGGTACATCACGCAGACCAGAATGACCGAAGGGTAAATGTTGCTCAGCAGTTCGCCCGCTTCGCCCGGATTTGTCGTCACCAGATTGGTAAACATATCCGTAGCGATGATCGAGTTGCCGAACAGATAGAGCAGCACGATCTGAAACGCGCAGAGAAAAATAAAGGGAAATCCCAACCAGATCATCACGCCGGAACGGCTAAGCGCCACGCTCCACATCATGTAGAAGCCCAGCGGCATCAGGATCAGCGCCTCGACCGTCCAGCCGGAGTAAGGCTCGGTGTTGGCCAGCACGCAGTTGGGAATAATCAGCGCGACGAAGAAATAGACGGTCAACAGCGTGGTGAAGCGGCTGCGGGTTTTGACCGTACGTCGTCTGTTTGTCCTGTTCGGGTCTGCATTCATATCGTTACACTAACCTAAAAAGCTTCGTTTATGCTCAGCAGGAAGCCGCTCGTCTTCTTGCCGAAGCCGTAATCGAGTCGTACATTGACCCGTTTCTTCAACTCCCAGCGCAGGCCGACGCCGTAGTTGGGAAGCGTCTCGGACCAGTCGAACCGGTCCAGACCGCTGAATACGTTGCCGGCGCCGCCCCAGAAAGTGCAGCCGATGCGCCGCCAGATACGCTGGCGCAACTCGACCTGAAACGTTATCATGTCGTTGTCCGTATAGCGGCCCTGATAATAACCGCGCATCCGCTGCGAGCCGCCCATGCGGGCCAGCATCGGCCACGGAGTCCCCTCGGAATTGAACTCCGCATAGAGGTCCGTTGCGAGGATGCCGCCTTTCCACAGCCGTTGGTAATAGTCGGCCGTGAAGGTCGTGCGCCACAGCGACTTGCCGCAGTTGCCCAGCCCCTTGGGAAACAAAGTCTCCTGCAGGCTGACGTAGACGCCCCGGAAGGGGTTGGGAATAAAGTCGCGCGAGTCGTATTCCAGAATCGCCCCGACGCCCGTCGCGGTGTAGTGCGTCTTCTGCCCATAGAGATAACTCTCGCCCAGCGGCTTGAAGTTCTTGCCCTGCGTATGTTCGAAACTCAGGATGCCGCCCACATACGTATTCGGCAGCACCCGGTGCAGGTAGCGCGCCTTTATCAGGTAGCGTTTCTCGTCGTAGGAACTCGCCTCGTTGTGGCGTCCGTCGTTGTAGCCGATGCCCCACATGTCGCGGGGCGCCGAAGCGAACATCACCGTATAGTCGATGCGTTTGCTGTTATGGGAGAATATATTGTTACCCGTGACGCCCAGCGCATAGAATCCCGAGATCGAGACGTTGGCGAAGATCGAAATATCCGACGGCGAAGTAACCGAATCCGTGCGGTCTATACGGTAGAGTCCCGCTGCCAGCAGTCCGATGCCGAGACTCGTATTTTTCGAGTAGCTGGGCCCCCCGGCGAAAGTGAAGTCGATTTTCTTCTCGAACGTGCGGTCGCGCGTCGATCCCTCGAAATATTTCACCACGCGACGCGGAAACGAGAGCCGTTTCTGCGGCTCGGGCTGTTCCGGAAGCGGGGTATAGCTGTAATGCAGTGTATCGCTGCCGTTGATATACACCCCTTCTTGGGCCGTTCCATGCAGAGCGATGCACAGGGCGAAAGCCAGAACGGTGGTTTTGCGCAGCATCCGGCTATTTGTACTTCTCGATCGTTTCGTAAAAATCGGCCTTGTCCTGCTCCGAGAGAACCCCCTTGCGCAGGAAAACCAGTTCACCCTCTTTCGACACGATCATCAGCACGAACTGGTTGTTGCAGTCGCCCAGTTCCCAAGCCTTGCTCAGAATGCGGTCCTGATCGGCAAGCACCAGCGCGCCGTTCTTGGCCGTGCGTTTCTTGGCCATGTTGCGGGCCATGCCGTTGGGAACCATCGGAGCGTCCTTGAGATTCATGACGCCGAAGCCGAAAATATTGTCGCTCTGAGCGCGGTGATTCTCCTCCAGCTCGACCGTGAAATCGTTGTTCTGCTTGTGACGATCGGGGTCTACGTAGAATATCATCAGGTTTTTCTCACCCCAGTGTGGCAGCTTGGCGGGATTGCCGTCGAGGTCGAGCACTTCGACATTATTCACTTTGCGGGGCAGCTCCTGAGCCGCCGCTGCGGATGCGGCGAGCGTGAAGGCGGCCAGCATCCCAATTACTTTCATCTTCATCGTATTCTGTTTTTTGGTTTCAAATGAAAACAAATCTGGGCAAAGTTACAATTTTTCCTCCAACATCCGGACAGCCAGCCGTTATAATATTGTCCGTATGGTTCACTTTTTTGGTTTGGCAGGGGCCAGAGCCGTATCGAAGGCATAAAGCCCGCCCCCGGAAATAATCAGAAAGACATAAATCCCCAGCCATACGAACTCCAGCTCCCCGGCGCCGAACCCGCCCCACGCGAACATCAGCAGAATGCCCAGCGACATGACAAGCGCCGACAGCCGCACCCAGATACCCATGATGATCGCCACGGCCAACAGCACCTCGACGACCGTGACGACGACGAACGTCGCTGCGCTGCCGGCCGAGGCGAACGACGGATACGAATTGACGATTTCGTTGTAATTCTGCATTTTGCCGATATTGTGGAAGAGCATCATCCCTCCCGCAAACAGCCGCATGTAGAGCACGGCCCAATCCATGTGCCGATATTGCCCGATCCACTCTCCGATTCTTTTTCCCATGCCACGGCATCGTGCAATTTGTATTCCAAAAACACGCTGGCGGATTTACTTCCGGAGGGACGATTGCTGATAAATTCGTTCCGAAGCCCGGCTCGTGCTGCCTTTATAGAAAACGGGATGCGGCCCGAACAAGTCTGAAACCAATTTTAATCCTGCACCCGATTTTTGCTGTTTTTGACACGGTTTTAGGCAGGAGACAGTTCGGCAAAGACGAATTTATTTGTCTCTGCGCTCGTCTTTCGCTATCTTTGCGTCCATGAAAACAAATATTCTTTTCGTTTGCTTGGGCAATATCTGCCGTTCTCCGGCGGCCGACGGCATCATGCACCATATCGTTAAAGAGCGAGGACTCGGCGACGAGATCGGTATCGACTCTGCCGGAACCTACGCGGGACATACGGGCGAACTGCCCGATGCGCGCATGCGCCGCGCCGCCGCACGGCGGGGATATGATCTCAGGCACCGCGCCCGACAGATCCGGGAGGAGGATTTCGACCGATTCGACATGATCGTCGTCATGGACGACATGAATTACGAGAACGTACACCGGCTCGCGCCGTCGCGCAAAGCCGCCGAAAAAATTTTCCGCATGCGGGAGTTTTTCCGCCGTCATCCCGACTGGGACCATGTTCCGGACCCCTATTACGAGGGCGCCGAAGGCTTCGAGCTGGTGCTCGACATGCTGGAGGACGGCTGCGGGGGAATTCTCGAATACCTCGAAAATCCGCAGTGACATTCAGAAAAAAGTAATCCGGAGACGCTCCCGTCCCCGGATTGTTGTTTGCGCAGCGGCTTGCCGAAGCCGCCGTATCGAGACCGCGCGTCAGAAGTCGAGTCCGAAACTGATGCTGTACGTATTGTGCAGCAGCGTCTGTTTCTTGGCAATCAGGTAGGCGAAGTCGAGACGCAGGTGCAGGAAATGCACGCCTGCGCCGACCGAACCGTAGGAAGGGTAGTAGTCGCGGCGCTCGCCGTAGTGATAACCAGCCCGGAGCTGAATGAGCTGCATCGGATTGTACTCGGCGCCGACCGACATCTGGAATCCCCGGACTTTAGACGGCGAGAAGTAGTAGCCCAGATCCGTACCGACGGTTATTTCATGTACGTCGCTGAGGAACGTATCCAGCGCCACGCCTGCCGTCAGGTCCATCGGCAGGGTGTAGGGCGTATCTTTCAGATAGCCGCCCAGATTGCCCAGCTTGGCGCCTGCGCGCAGCGTCGAATAGCTTCCGACATTCTCCAGCGGATAGGACCACGCGGCGCTCAGGTCTACGGCCAGCGCGTCCGCCGAGGTTTCGGGCCGCTTGAGATGCATGTAACGGGCCACGACGCCGACGGCCCAGTTGCCGCCGATGCGGCGCGAGTAGCCCAGATCGACCGCCATGTCGTTGTTGCCCCGCTCGCGCAGGTACTGTCGCCAGCCGATCTGCGCCAGATTGACGTTGTCGAAACGGCAGAATCCCGTCACGGCGTAGTAGTCGAACTGCCCCTGCCCGTAATAGGACGAGGAGACCTGCGACGGCATCTGCGAGAAAATGGCCGTCGCGGAGTTGTTGTATATGGCGTGCGAACCCGACAGGGTGGTCATGGCCATGCCGCCCATGCCGAGCCTTTTGGCGTCGGGCGTCGGCAGCGTCGCTTCCTGCCCCGCGG
>JAJPZH010000046.1 GCA_021204515.1 Alistipes sp.
GCTCCACACCTCACCGAAAAGAACGTCGTCGTTGAGTTCCGCGAATTTGGGGGCGAACTCGCCGAGTTGGGTGCGCCCTGCCGTCTGTACAATCTTTTCCTGTGCCATAACATGGAGTGTTAAAATGCTGAATACTGAAATTAAAAAAATCCTGTTCATAGTCGTTTTATTTATTGCATGAAGTTATTGAGCTTGTTGGCCGGATTGAGCGGCGTCTGGTCGGCCAATACTAACGATTTGACCATGTGCTGCGTTGCCTGCTTGTACTTCCGGAAGTGTTCCGAAGCGATATGCTTCTCGTACGCCCCGCGGCTCGCATAGGTTTCGAGAATCGTCACCTTGCAGGGATTCTCCTTTTCGCCGACGGCATACATCGTCAGCACGCCCGGCTCGGTGCGCAGGGAGATTTCGCCCACTTCGGCTGCGTATTTCATATACTCGCCGAGATACTGCGGATAAACCTCTATCTTCGACAACCGTACGATACCGTCGGCCGTCATCGGCTCTTTGGCGCACATCCCCGGCTGCCTGTCCAGATTCAGGCATTTGCCGATCACCTCTCCCGTCGCAAGGTAGGAATAGGTCGGAAACTCGAACAAGACGGGTTTCAGCCGCGTATAGTCGAGTTTGCCGTCGCCGTCGAGCACGTCGGAAGCAGCGTACGTATTGACTACTGCACAAATGAAATTGTCGAAGCCGTCGGTTTCGTAAATATCCGCCACCTCGCACTCCATCGTCAAAGGCGATGCGTCGATGACGGGCGTCCCGTACTCGCCGATGTGGTAGGCGAAAACCTCCGACTTATCGACCGTCGCTCCGCTTACGCTTCCTGCATAGTCGGCCTTCGGCAGCATTTCACGGCTCACGAGATTGACGGAAAGCCGTTTCGATTTCTTGATGCCTTGATTGGTGTAGTGGCTTTTGCTCATGCTGACCAGTATCCGGTCATGGCCGATAACTCCCGTGTGTCCCACCACGAGCCAGTTCACTTTTCCTTCGACCTCCGCCCCGACGACCGTCATCGGTTTGGGATAGAGCGCCATAAGGCTTCCGAGATTTTTCTTGTTCGTTTCCATAATATCGGGTTGAGCGGCATTCTCTTTCACGGCTGTACTGCACGACAACATGACCGACAGCGACAGAATACCCAGTATCGTTTTCATCATCTTTGCTTCTATTTATCTATTTGACTTTCGGTGAACGGGTCGGCCCGATGGCCCATCAGGTCGATTTCGGCATATTCCCGATCGAACTCCTCCATCTCCCAAGCCGAGAGACGTGCGGTTTCCGCACCGAGCAGGTCGTCCAAGTGTGCCGGGTCGGTCGTACCGGGTATCGGGACGATCCATGATTTGCGCGACAACATCCATACGAGGGCGAATTGCGCGGGAGTCACACCCTTGCGCTCTGCCCATTTACGCACCAAGGCGACAAGCGGCATATTGTGTTTCAGGGCTTCGGGTGTGAACTGCGGCAGGTTCCAGCGGCGGTCGCCCTCGTAGAAACGGCTGTTCTCGTCGATTACGCCGGTGAGGAACGCACGCCCCAGCGGACAATAAGGCACGAAGCCGATACCGAGTTCTTCCAGCGTCGGGAAAATCTTGGTTTCGGGTTCCCGCCACCAGATGGCATACTCGCTCTGCACGGCCGAGAGCGGACAGACGGCGTGCGCCCGGCGAATGGAGCGGGCACTGGCTTCGGACAAGCCCCAATGCAGCACCTTTCCCTCCTGCATCAGGTCCTTGACGGTTCCGGCCACATCTTCCATCGGGACATTCGGATCGACACGGTGCTGATAGAGCAGGTCGATACGGTCGGTACGCAGGCGTCGCAACGATCCCTCCACCGCCCGGCGGATATGATCGGGGCGGCTGTTGAGTGCGGTCGGTCGTTTCTCCTCGACGCCGAAGCCGAACTTCGTGCCAATTTTCACCTTGTCGCGGAACGGCGCGAGCGCTTCGCCGACCCACTCTTCGCTGATGTAGGGGCCATAGACTTCGGCCGTATCGAAAAAGGTGACGCCCCGGTCGTAGGCCCGGCGGATCAGGGCGATCATATCCCGTTTGTCGTACTTCCCGCCGTAATAGCCCACCATCGGCAGGCAGCCCAGACCGATGGCCGAGACGTCCAATCCGCCGAGCGTGCGACGTTCCATCGTGCCGCCCAAATCCGGCCCTACCGCCCCCTCCGCAGGGAGTGGCGACACCTGCGCAAATACACGGGAAACACCCGTTGCGGCTCCGACTGCGAGCAATGCAAAACCCGATGCCGTTTTCAAAAAATTCCTGCGATCCATAATCTTCGGTTTATTCATGGTTCATTTCCTGACTGCAAAATTACCGGGATAAAACAAGCCGGCTTGTATACGATTTACGGATATTCATACCCAAATCCCCGATTCTGCGATAGGCCCGTATGGAATTCGGGGCAAATGAATTATTTTTGTCCGAAAGAAATCAAACGAAGACTTATGGAAGAAGTCATAAAACTCGATTCAGTAGATAAATACAACAAGCTGTTCGGACTCGAAACACGGCATCCGTTAGTGAGTGTGGTCGATCTGTCGAAGGCAACGCAGTGGCCGGAACACATTAAGATCAACTACGGTGTATATGCCCTTTATCTGAAAGACACCTACTGCGGAAACATCATGTACGGACGTCAGAGTTACGACTATCAGGAAGGCACGATCGTCAGTTTCGCCCCCGGTCAGGTCGCGGAGACCGAGATGCTGAAAAACGTCCAGCCTAAGGCCCACGGCATTCTGTTCCATCCCGACCTGATCCGGGGCACGGCGCTCGGTCAGGAGATCAAGAACTACTCGTTCTTCTCGTATGCGACCCGTGAGGCGCTGCACCTGTCGGAAGAGGAGCGGGCAACCGTAATGGACTGTCTGCACAAAATCGAGGCGGAGTTAAAGCACAGTATCGACAAGCACAGCCGCCGGTTGATCTGCGCCAATATCGGGCTGCTGCTCGACTACTGCATGCGCTTCTACGAGCGGCAGTTCACGACACGTGAAGAGGTCAACAAAGATATTGTCGTCCGTTTCGAGCGACTGCTGGACGAGTATTTCGACAGCGACGCTCCGGTACGCGAGGGATTGCCGACCGTCAGGTATTTTGCCGACAAAGTGTTTCTGTCGGCGAATTATTTCGGCGATATGATCCGTAAACAGACGGGACAGACCGCTTCGGAATATATCCAGAACAAACTGATCGAACGGGCCAAGGAAGCCCTGCTCGGCACGGACAGGACAACGAGCGAAATCGCTTACGGGCTGGGATTCCAATATCCGCAGCATCTGAGCCGGATGTTCAAACGGGTGACGGGCTGTACGCCCAATGAATTTCGCTCCCAGAATTAGACGCGGCACGAAAAGCGATGAACGAGCTGCAATTCCCCGGGCTTTATATCGGCGAAACTGCCGATCCCCGTACGACTGTTCCGCACCTGTGTCGGTCGGGATATTATTGCCTGATATTAACGAATACCCCGGCTGAATTCGCCACACGATACGGCCGGCAGCATTACGACTATTGTGACGGGACACTCATCTGTTACCGGGCCGGCGCAGTATGTCTGGAAATCCCGGAATCCTGCCTGTGGACGGTCGCGTTCCATCCCGAACTGTTCGAGGGGCGGACCTTAGAAAAGTGTGTCGAAGAATATACATTCTTTTCATATGCACCCAGAGAGGCATTGCACGTATCCGTGGAAGAAAAACGAATCCTCGCTTCGTGTGCCGATGATATCCGCAGGGAGCTTCTTCGGGGTACGGATGCCTACAAACGTACGATCCTGACACGGCATATCACCCGTCTGCTGGATTATGCGACCCGTTTTTACGAACGGCAGTTCATTGTCCGCGAGTCGGCCGACAAACTGCTGATACGGCAATATGAAATCCTTGTCGAACAATACATCGGCGAAGGAAAACCCCTCACATCCGCCTGTTGTGCCGAACAGCTCCATTTGTCGGAAGCCTATTTCAACGATCTGCTTTTCCTGCAACTCGGACATACGCACAACTGCCATATCCAACTGAAACGTATCGAAACGTCAAAAGAAAAACTGCGTTCTTCGGGCGAACCTCTCTCCCGAATAGTACGTGAACTCGGATTTCCGTCGGTGCAGTATTTCTGTTTCCTTTTCAAAAAGACAACCGGAATATCTCCGAACGAATATAGATCATTGAGTTGATCTATAAAAGTAATTGCTCTATTTCATCATATTGCCCACGATGTCCTTGCTATATTGATACGACGACTCCGGGAATTGGGGATTGACAGCAAACAGAGGAACCTCGCGTTCATACAAAGAACCATGGGTTCTTACATCCTTTACCTCGATGCGCCCGCCATCGAACTCTCCGAATCCATAATCCTTCTTCAACAGCATCACGTAATCTCCGATAGCATCTTCCGGCAATCTGAACTCCTGTGCCGCATCCTCTTTCGTCAGAATCCGTTCGATTTCCGGGACGCCTTCCGCAAACGCCAAAAATTCCTCCGCCCGTTGCCCCTCATCCAGATAGATATACATGATACCGCACTCTTGGTAGATGTGGTTGGCGACATACCGATCTTTCAATGGCGGCAGGCAATACAATTTCAGACCCGCATTATCCGCCATGTTCTGAAAATTTATCAATGCCGTTTTCTGATTCATCCCGTGGTCGGCCGTAAGGTAGATGCGAAGTTCGGGATTCGCATCATGGATTTTCCGGATATATTCATTCACATACCGCACTTGTTCATCCGCCTCCGGCGTTCCGGGGGCATAATGATGAAAGACATAGTCGTTGGTCGTGCAATAGATAAAATCCGGATTCTCTTTCTCGACACAAGCCAGCGCCGCCTGCATGATCCACTTCGTGCTCGTGCCATCCTCGATGGCAGGCGGCATCGGCAGTCCGAGTCGCTCGATAATTTGCCGGTCCGGGTCCTGAGCATTGACCGCAATATCGGTTCCGTCGCCATAGACGCCCAGCACCTTGCCCTTGACGGTAAGGAAGGCCGTTTTCTTTCCGGCATTCCTATAAGCCTGTATAACGGTGGGAGCTTTCATAAAGCCCCGCTCCTCGATAAAACCCTCTTCTTTCGTCTGCGGATTGTAATAGTAATTCCCGACGACCTTCGTTTCCTCCGGGAACTTGCCGGACAGGATGCAGGCATGATTGACATTCGTAACCGACGGGATGACGCCTTTTACGGTTTTGAGAAAACCGTCGGTGCGGGCCAATTCGAATAAATCCGGTGCATTTCGCTCATTCAGGTATTCGGGGGCACATCCGTCGAATACTACGATCATTACCTTATCCATTTTTTTCGTATTGTCATTTTCTGCAAATTAATATCCCGCTGATAAGACCGGCCGATTTTATAAAGCACGGACAAAAGACATTCATATCCTTTAGCCTGTGCTTCCCGCTCGCCCATTCAGACTATATCTTTTTCTTCCTTGAATCTTTTCTCCATCGGTCGGATAAACGACCATGTGGAGTGGATCACACGCCATACTCCGTCTTCCTCTTTCTGGTAAACCTCGATACAGTTGTATTCCATATCTATCAGATTCGTGTCGGCAAAGAGTTGGTAGGTAAGTACCGCCATATCTTTCCCGATCTGGACACGCGGGTCGCGGAAATCGTAGCTGTCGGCATGGAGTTTTCCGTCTATGGTTTTCAGGAATTCGGCGATCGCGGCGTGGTCGTCCACACGTTTTTCCACAACGGCATCGAAATAGGTAAAACTGTGTTTCGACCATAGTTGTTCGTATCCCGAAGTGTCGCCGTTGAACCATTTGTCGAGTGCCGCCTTTTCCAATCCGATGATGTGTTCGGCGAGTTTACGTTCCTCGTCCGTGTAATTCTGTTCGTAAACAGGTTTTTCGTTTGTTGACATATTCTTGAATTTATAGATTCTTTGTTTATTTCATTTTTCTTCGGTTCAATATGCAAGAATGCGGAGATGTTTCCACGCATTTGTTACAGGCGATACATTTAGGTACATAATCGGGATTTGCTTTCCACTTGTCGATCAAGTCCGGCTCCGCAAGCAGGG
>JAJPZH010000252.1:0-4086 GCA_021204515.1 Alistipes sp.
GGGCCGGATCGAACGAAAGGCCCGTCAGCGAGATGCTGTCGCCGCTGCGGCGCAGGTAGACGGTCGTGTCCTCCAGCACGCGCCACCCCATTTCCCGCTGGCGTGCGACGACCTCGGCCAGACTGGCCTCGGCGGGCTGTGCGATGCTGTCTTTGATGTAAACTCCGGCGTCGTGGTTGCCTGTGACCGACACGACTCCGTACGGTGCGCGCAGGCCGCCCAGCAGGCGCATGGCACGGGCATCCAACTCCGAACTGCGGATATTGACCAGATCGCCGCAGAAAACGATGAGATCGGGATGCAGGCTGTTGATGCTGTCGGCGATGCGGCCCAGTTCCGCTTCGGGACGGACGAGCGTGCCGAGGTGGGTGTCCGAGAACTGCACGATGCGGAAGCCGTCGAATCCTGCGGGAATCCGTTTGGAGCAGATTTCGACGCGGCTGACACGGATTTGCGTCCGGCCCCGCGTGGCGCCCCAGACGAAGAGCGCGGCCACGCAGATCCCGGCGGCGATGCCGACGCGCGGCAGGCCGACAAGCCGGAAGAAGTAGCAGGCGATGCGCGGCAGGACGGTGACCATCCACGCCCAGAACGCCCACATGGCGAAGAGCATGAACCCGGTGGTGTTGTCGCGGCTCAGAACGCCGGTCAGGGCGATGGCCAGCGGCAGTGCGTCGGTCACGGCGGCCAGCGCGACGAACAGGCGCCGGTTGCGGGCGGAAGTTCCGCGCCGTCTCAGGCGGCGGTAGTGTATGATGTCGGCGGCGGCCGCCGCAAGTGTCAGAATCGAAGTAATCCAGAGAAGCATATACCTTATTTAAATTAATGCACGAAGACGATACGGGCCGGGAGCGGAACCGGATTTTGCCGGAGTCGTCTCTGTCCGGAGCGGTGTTTGTTTTGGGGCAAAGATAATGAAAACCGCGTGCAAATCAAGTAACGTGCGGAATCCTTTGGCATATAACTTGCTAATTCCCGGGGTGAACATCAACTGCTTGTGTTACAAAAACAAAACATATCGGACAAATTTAAAACCAAATCAATTCAGCTTATGAAAACATTTCGACTTTTGATTGTGGCTCTGCTGCTTGCGTCTTCCGCTTCGGCCCAGCGACACATGCGCGACGGCCGCAACGGAGAGTATTCGCCTACGGTCTATCTTATCTCCGTGCACGAAGTGGACACGGTTTACAACTGCGGCGGCTGCGGTTCCCGTCAGGCTGCGGCGCTCAACCGTCTGGCGATGGACAACGCCACGCAGGACTATATCGAGACGCACCGTCCCGGTTTCCAGCAGTCCGAAAAGCCCCAGTTCGTATTCGCCTCGAAGAATAACAAGTTCTCGTTCTCGATGGGCGGATTCGTGAGCCTGCGCGCCGGATACGATTTCGACGGCATCGTGGACAACATCGACTTCGTGCCCTACGACATTCCCGTTCCGGGCAATTACAATTCGAAGCAGAAACTGATGATGGACGCTTCGACTTCGCGTCTGTTCATGAAGGCGATCACCAACACCCGGGCGCTGGGCCGCGTGGTGATTTACATGGACGCCGACTTCCGCGGCGGTGCGGAGGGCAGTTATACGCCCCGTCTGCGCTCGGCTTACGTGTCGTTCAAGGGCCTGACCCTCGGACGCGACGTGACGACGTTCTGCGACCTGCAGGCCGCGCCTACGACCATCGACTTTCAGGGGCCGAATGCCTATAACTTCAATTTCGCCACGCTGATCCGCTATGAGGTTTCGTTCGCCCGCCAGCACATGACCTTCGGCGTTGCGGCCGAAATGCCCAATGTGAGTGCGACTTACGGCGATAACTTCAAGTCGATGCACCAGCGCGTGCCCGATTTCCCGATGTACCTGCAGTACGCGTGGGGCGCCGACCGCAGCAGCCATATCCGCGCGTCGGGCGTCATCCGCAACCCTTACATGCACAAGGTTTCGAAGGATTCGACCACCTCGCTGCTCGGCTGGGGCGTGCAGTTCAGCGGTACGATCAAGTGCTGCGACTGGTTCCGGCTCTTTATGAACGGCGTTTACGGCGAGGGCATTACTCCCTATATTCAGGATCTGACGGGTTCGGGACTCGACTTCACGCCCAATCCCGAAAATCCGTCGCTCGTGCGCATGATGCCGATGTGGGGCTGGCAGGCCGCCGGGCAGATCAACATCACCTCCCGCCTGTTCGTTTCGGGCGGCTATTCGACCGTCCGCGTACAGCGCAGCCACGGGTATTACACCGACGACCAGTACAAGCAGGGACAGTATATCTTCGGCAACATCTTCTATTCGCTCACCCCGCGCTGCAAGGTGGCCGGCGAGTACCTCTACGGTTCGCGCAAGGACATGAACAACATGAAAAACCACGCCAACCGCGTGAACGTAATGCTGCAGTATAGTTTCTGATGATCGCAGCATCAGTATTTATTATGGGCGGCCCGGTGCGGACCGCCCTTTTTTTCGTATATTTGTTTTCAAATAGCTGCGCAATATGATGGAATTTCTGACGGAATACAACCTTACGGGACTTGTGATCGGCGTTGCGACGTTTCTGATCATCGGCCTGTTCCACCCTTTCGTCATCAAGGGCGAATATTATTTCGGCGTGCGCTGTTGGTGGTTTTTCCTGTTGATGGGCATTGCGGCCATCGTCGCGTCGGTCGCCGTGCGGCATATTCTCTGGTCTACCCTGCTGGCCGTCTGGGGCGCATCGTCGCTCTGGTCGATCGGCGAGTTGTTCGAACAGCGCGGGCGTGTGGCGAAGGGATGGTTCCCGGCCAATCCGAACCGGAAGAAGAAATAACCTCGGTCGTTGTGTCTGCCTGCCGCCGAATCGGCCCCGAACGGCAGTCGGCTGCGGACTGCGGGGCGCCTGTCGGCTGTGGAGCCGCCGTACGGTACGGGTTGCTGGGAAGTGCTTGCGGGGCGATTGCGATTGCCTTCCGTGCGCGTAATGCGGACGAAATCGCTTTCTATTCCTGCGGTTGCGTGGGCGGAATGTTTGCCGGCGGCGTCTGGGGTGTATGTTCGGTCTGGAGAATGACGATGATGACCGCCGTGACGACCAGAATCAGTCCGGCTGCGGAGTCTAGATTGAACCGTTCGCCGAAGTGGACGACTCCGACCAGTACGGCCGTCAGTGGTTCCATCGAACCCAGAATCGAGGTCATCGTCGAGCCGATATGCCTGATCGCCAGTACCAGCGTCAGGTTGGAGAGTACCGTCGGGAGCAGGGCCAGCAACAGCAGGTTGCGCCAGATACGCCATGTGTGGACGACTTCGATGCCGGACGTCGAGAGGGCGTAGACGAGAAACACCGCGGCGGAGAGGGTCAGTACGTAGAACGCCACGATCAGCGGGTCGAGCCGTCCGACGCGGCTTTTCATCACACCGATAATATACACCGCATAGGTAAATACGGTCGTTCCGGCATAGATCAGGCCGCGCCCCGGATTGTTGTGGCCCGCGTCGCCCCACGCCAGCAACGCTACGCCGACGAGCGAAATGAAGACTGCGATGACGATCCACACCGAACTGCGTTCGCGGAAGAAGAGCGTCATCACGATCGTCACCACCAGCGGATAGAGGAAATTGACGGTGGTGGCCACGCCGCTGGGGATGTAGTCGTACGAGCGCAGCAGTCCCAGCGACGTGGCGGCGTACATCAGGCTTAGACCGGCCAGTACGCCGAAGTCGCGCCGCGAGATGCGGAAATTGCGTTTCAGCAGCAGGGCGACCGCGGCCATGATGGCCGCCGAGAGCAGCATACGGTAGAAGAGAATCGTCGGCGAGGCCATGCCCGCATGGAGCAGCGGGATCGAGAACAGCGGTATCAGCCCGAATGTGGCCGAAGAGACGATGGCGTACACTACTCCCCTTATGTTCCTTATATTAAGCATATGTTCGACATTTTGCGCGTTGGCGTCTGTCATGGCCTGTGCCGCGGCTGCGGTTCAGGGCGTTCCGGGCTGCCGCCGGATACGGAGCGGTCGTTGCGAGACGGAGTTTACGTCTGTTTTGGCGAACGCTATGTCCTGATGAGCGGGACTTTTGCCGGGGCCTGCGTCGTGCGGCATTCCGAACGA
>JAJPZH010000252.1:4096-6011 GCA_021204515.1 Alistipes sp.
AAAAACGGTGCTCGGCGGTCCGGGGCGGCAAATATAGTGCGGTTTTTGGATTTTAACATCCGGAAAGCTAACTTTGAGGCGCATACTATGAAAATATCCGCACGACATATTCTTCCGTGGCTGCTGCTGGCGGCGGCGTGCTGTGTTCCGGCGAGGCAGTCGGAGCGGGAGCCAGCCCTTCCGCCGCCCAAGCTGGTGCGCGTGCGGCTGCTGTTCGGGGGCGACGTGATGCAGCATCTGCCGCAGGTCACGGCGGCCCGCCGCGAAACGGGATTCGATTACCGGGAGGTTTTCAGCCACCTGCACCGCCGCTTTCGCGCGGCCGATCTGGTGATCGTGAATCTTGAAACGACGCTCACCCGCACGGACCGCTATACGGGTTATCCCTGTTTTCGTTCTCCGGTGGCGCTGGCCGATGCTCTGCGCGACGCCGGGGTCGATGTGGCGGTGCTGGCCAACAACCATTGCTGCGACGGAGGTGCCGCCGGGGTATATACGACGGTCGCGGAACTGCGGCGCTGCGGCATCCGGCATACGGGCGTATTTACGGACAGCCTCGACCGTGCGGCCAACAATCCGCTCTGGCTCGAACACTGCGGCGTGCGCTTTGCCCTGCTCAATTATACTTATGGCACCAACGGAATTCCTGTGCCGCGGGGCGTGCAGGTCAATCTGATCGACACGGTGCGTATGGCGGCCGATCTGGCTGCGGCGCGCGACGGTTCGCCCGACTGCATCGCGGTCTGCATCCACTGGGGAAACGAATACGAACGGCAGGCGAATGCCGAACAGCGGCGGCTGGCGCGGTTTCTGCGCCGCAACGGCGCGGATCTGATCGTCGGGAGCCATCCGCACGTGGTACAGCCCTTCGAAGCCGATTCGTCGCATGTGGTGCTCTTCTCGCTGGGCAATTTCGTGTCGAATCAGCGCCGCCGCTACTGCGACGGAGGGCTGATGGCAGAAATCGAAGCCGTGCGGCATCCCGACAGCCGTATGACCTATACGCTCGACCCTGTGCCCGTGTGGGTGGCGATGCCCGGCTACCGGATCGTTCCGCCCGAGGTTGGCGATACGATGGCGCTTCCTGCGGCCTATTCCCTGTTCCGGAAGGACGTGGCGGAAATGCTCGATCGGGTCTATAAGTAATCCGAATAGCCGTATAAAAACAAACGATGAAGATAATTTGGCGAATTGTCGGGGATTTTCTTATCTTTGCTGTACGAAAATAAACGACACACACTAAACAATATAAGATTATGGAAAAGAGCATCAAAGGTACAAGGACCGAACAGAATCTGCTGAAATCGTTCGCCGGCGAAAGTCAGGCCCGCAGCCGTTACGTATTTTTCGCAAGCAAGGCGAAAAAAGAGGGTTACGAGCAGATTGCCGGGGTTTTTGCCGAGACGGCCGAGCAGGAGAAGGAGCACGCCGAGCGTTTCTTCAAGTTCCTTGAGGGCGGCGACGTGGAGATCACGGCCAGCTACCCCACCGGTCCGATCGGAACCACTGCCGAAAACCTGTTGGCCGCAGCTCACGGCGAGAAGGAAGAGTGGGACGTGCTCTACCGTGAGTTCGCCAAGGTGGCTGAGGAAGAGGGCTTTATCGAAATCGCCACGGCGTTCAAGATGATCGCTACCGTGGAAGCCGAGCACGAGCGCCGCTATCTCAAGCTGCTGAGCCGCCTGACGGACGGCAATTTCTTCAAGCGCGACGGCAAAATCTGGTGGCAGTGCCGCAACTGCGGTTTCGTCATCGAAGCCGAAGAGGCTCCCAAGCTCTGCCCCGCCTGCAAGCATCCGCAGGCCTACTTCGAGCCGAAGAAGGAGAATTATTAACGGAATTCGAACGCAAATTGCCCCGCGCCGGAAGGTGCGGGGTTCTTTTTGCGCTTCAGAAAACCTGCTGCGTTTCGGAA
>JAJPZH010000263.1 GCA_021204515.1 Alistipes sp.
TTCTTTTGTATCTCTGCCTCTCCTTTTAATCTATCTCCACGGTGCCACTGCCGGTATTGCCTTCTTCCCAGCCGATATTTTCCTCGACCGTAACTTCCAAGCCTTCCTCTTTCACGGTGATGTTGAAGGTGTACTGGTTGCCGCCACTAAATATCGAACCCACACCTTTTATTGTATAACTGTATTTTGCCCCGTCTACGTTGATGACGATGCTTGGATTGCCTTGTGACAATGGGATGACAAGAGCCTGGTAAGTGGCACGGGGCGACGATTCGTAGGCAGTGATGGTATAGTTTGGAGAATCTCCGATTTTGCCAGAAAAATTCCACACGCTGCCGTAATTTGTTAATGTGCCGGTCTGGTATTGTCTGGTAAGCGAAACTTCTACCTTGGATGCTTTCTCCAGATAGTCCGAATTGCATATGAGGTTTATCACCACCTTTGCCAGCATGTGTTCAAATTTAATCGTGGAGCCGGTCTGCGTCACCACTGTCGAGGAGGCGCACATCAGGTCTTCTTTCACGAGGCTCTCCGCTGTCTGTGGAGAGGAGACTTTCCACTCTTCGGGTTGTCCTTCGCTGTAAGGATACCAGGCGTCTACCGTCTTGCTCTCCCCGTTTTTCGTCCACCAGAACTCGGTGTCGGCTTCGGTGATGTCATTGCAAGTGAGCATGGTTTTGCCGTCTGTGCCGGTCGTAGCGGTGTATTCCTTTATCTTCTCGTTCACCCGCACCGCCACTGTCTTTGCACCCTCCCAGTTACCGTCTATGGTGCCGCGCGTCTGGGGCGTGGCCACGGCTTCATACAGGTGGGAGGCTGTCAGTTCCAGCGGGGTTTTCTCCTCTAAGGGCGTGCCGTCTGTCAGCCCGTCCTGCGAGCAGGCGGTGAACCCCGCGCAGGCTATTATCGCCGCCGCCAAGTTCCGCAACAGATGTCTTGCGTTTCTTTTCATATTCGGTTGTTGTCTAATTGTTTCACTTATATCAGTTTCGATGTTTTCGTGCCACTGCACGCTGCGAAACGTGCAGTTACACCTTATGTCATATAGGCGTATCTCCGTGTTTTACGCCTTGTGCACGGGGTGGCTGTTTTAGTTTGAAATCTGCGATTTCACAATAAACGCTGCGCCTCGGAACAGCTCGGACAAGTCCGGCTCTTCGCTCGGCTTGCAGTTTACTTTTCGCGGACAAACACGTCCTTGAACTCGCCCTCTATCATAGTGCCCGTTGCCGGGTCGAAGTTCTGCGAGTAGAGCACTGTCATGGTGTCGTCGTCGAGGGCGATGGTAACGGTGTGCGACTCTTTCTTGGTCGGGTCCCTATACCAGATCATGGTACCGGTGTTGCAGTTCACTGCCCATAGCGACTTGAAACTCTGCTCCTTGTCGTCCGAACGGGAATAGACCGTTACGCTGCCGTCCTCTTTGTACTCCGACCAACCCTCGTCGGGAACACCGTATGTAATGGGCTTCCAGTCGCCGTCCTGCTTTTGGTAGCTACCCCTGTGCAACCACTTGCCGAGGTATTGCTCCACGGGGTGTTTGTCGCTCACGCGGCGGTATATCCAGCGGAAGCTGCCATCCATGAGTTCGCCGGTGGCAGGGTCGATGGCCTTGTCGTAGGAGTTGCCGAACTCGTCTGCCGTGAGCCGCCATATCGGTGTGCTGAAGCCGCCCATCGTCACCGTGCCGACTTCCTCGTCGGTTTTCCACTCGCCGCTCTTCATTTCGGTGAGGCCGTCCTCGGCGGTGCGGATGTTCACTGCCTTGCTGTCGGCGCGGAACTCGATGCGTTCCATCTTGCCTTCGGGGATGGGGTCTTCCACCCATTTGCCGTCCGTAAGGACGAAGTCCTGCGCACGTTCCCATGTGCCGGTGAGGTGTTGCGCCAAGGGGTGCAGGATCTCTTCCTTCGGAGCGTTGTTGTTACCCTTGCAACCCGTGAGGCACATTCCCGCCAATGCTGCGAGGGCAACGAGCAATGTTATCTTTCTTGTCTTCATACGATGCATAAATATTTTTTGAGCTTATTACATCGTGGCATCGGTGGGATCGCCGGGTGCTTCCTTCCACTCCGCAATTTCACACGTACCTACTGACAATCCTGCCTTTTTCACCGTAACGGGGAACTTGTAGTTGTAGCCCGGATTCAGGAGTTTGAGTTCGTCACCCGACAAACCTTCGATTGCTGAAGGAAGTGTGAGCGTTGCCCTGTAAGTCTCGCCTTCCACGGTCACTTCCAATGCGATTGTCCCATTCACATCCTGCGGGAATACGATGACGGAAGGGGCGGTGTATTTACCGTCATTGCCGGCTTTCGCACCGGTCAACTCCATCTTCAGACCTTCTTCCGGAGTGGTGTTATTCTGCGCAACCGCTACGCCGTTTTCCGGGTTGAACGTTCCCCGCAGATCCAATCCTTTCAGGGTATAGGCTGTCAGGCAGTCCTCGAAAACCACATCGCTGCCTTCCTTAAATTCGATGGTGATCCGGCTCATGCTGTGGCGGAAAGCGGCTTCACCGGTGAAAAGCACGGTAGGTTTATTCTTGTCCGCCGTTGCGCCCATGGCGAAGAGGAAGTCTATTCGGGGTAGATTCTTCTGTGCCTCGGCATCGGTGGTTACTGCAATGGGCTCCAACATTCCGTTTGTTCCGGCAAATGGATAGTAGGCGTTGAATGAGACTTTATCGCCACTTTGGAAATAGATGACATCACCGTCGGGGCTGAATATCTTATCCTGATCGTCATAACTGTAGGGGATGTTGGAATAGATGGTCATGCCGTCGGTGCTCGTGCAGGAGATTCCGATTCGGTCTTCAGCTACAAAACCGGCATCGGATGCACGGGTTGCCACATGGTCGATGTCGGCAACGATACGTGCCGCTACTTTTCCGTCGGCGGGAGCTACGGGGTCGTTCTCGTTGGTGCAGGCCGCCAGTGTCAGTGCGGCGGCAGCGAATAGGATATACGTCTTCATTTTCTTTTGTTTATCTGCTGATTGTTTCTTTCTCGTTATTTACAGGAGACGCACCGCGTTTATTGCAGTGTGGCGTTTCCGTTTCCGTTGAACATAGGATTCGTGCTCCAGTCTTTAATTTGGACATTTCCGATTTCCAGTTCCGAGTTCTTGATGGCCACGGTGTAGGTGTAGCTGTAGCCGGGTTGCAGTTGGTTGCCTTCCGGGAGGTTGAGCGTTGCCGTATAGGTCTGCTCGTTGTAGGTCACTTCGAGGGTGAGCTGACTGCTTGTGAATTCCTGCGGCACGAGAATAATCGGGGACGCTTCATATTCCTTGCCTGTCACGTCTTCGATTCCCGTAACGGCAATGTCGCCCGAAGTGCTTCCGTTTGTCAATTCGAGGGTCTGCGTATTGAAGGTGGCAACGGTGGTAACGACATCTTTCAGGGTATAGCCGGTCAATTTGGAGAGGTCGGGGATGCCGTCGCCTTTTTCGAAAGTGAATACCAGCTGGCTCATGATATGCCGGAAGGCATTGTCGCCGGTGAAGCTGATCGAAGGCTCGGATACGGTGGTGGAAACCTTCGGCGTGACAAGGATGTCATGGAGGTTCCATCCGTTCGCGTCGTTGTATTCCTGTGTCTTCGTGTCTATGCTGATTTTATTGTCTTCGGCTGTAACGCTCGGATCTGCATACCACCCCCGGAAAGTAACGCTGTTGCGGTCTTGGAAATAATAAGGGTCGTCGCCGGCCTGCCATGTACCATCGGTTTGCAAAGTGTAGGCATGGGTTTGCGTACCGGCGGCCACCACGTTTATCCTGTCTCCGGTGGAAAAAGATGCCGGGCCGCCGTCCTTGTCAATGCCGACGTGGGTCATGGTCCGGCTGATACCCGCCGTCACTTGCGCGGCCACCGGGCCGTCGGCCAGCGGGTCGTTCATTTCGTCGTTGTTGCAGGCAGCGAGGATAAGCAACGCTGCGGCTGCCGTGTAAAATCGGATCTTCATAATTTTAATTTGATTTCGTATATTTTATTTGTTCTTGAATCGCTACATGGCTTCCACGGGGTCGCCCGTCACATCCTTCCAGCCGTCGATGGCGGCAGCCGCTCCCGCTTCCGTGGGGGTCTCCACGACGCTTCCGCCGAGCGTCAGCGGCTCGGTCTTGCCCGTATTGAACTCCTTCAGGCTTGCCGTAAGGTCGCTTTCGAGGCGCACGGGTTGCGGATTGCCGCCAGTGAATAGGATTGTACCCGAAAGTTTCTGTACTCGGCCTGCAATGCCCAACAGCCGTATCGTCGCCGTCCACTTGCCCGCGTCGTCGCCCCCGGTTATCTTCGTGAAGCTCAGCTTCACGTCCGACGGCGTGCCGTGCTCGCCCGTCGCCATGTCGAATGTCCCAGCCACTCCCGAGAGCGTGCCTTCCATGCTCTCGATGCGGTCTTTCGCATCGCCGGAGGGCGCGATGACGAGCGTGAGCTGCCTCACCTGCTGTGCCATCCGTGCCGTGAACACGTGGTCGCGGTCCTTCTCTATCACGATGTCCTGCACATGGGTGAACATCCACCCGGGGGCATTGCTGACGAAACTGCCCGGGCTGTCCCCGTTGTCCGGTGCAGGAGATACTGTCGCGGTCGTTCCGCTCACCGTAATACCTTCGGCAGGGCTGTATGCCGTCATCCTGTATTCATCCGGCTCGAAGAGATAGTCCGGTGAATGGGTTCCGGCGGTTTCCTCGCCGGTATATTCTCCGATGTTCACGACCCATTTTTCCGGTACGGCGATACCGTCGCCCCTGTCGCTCCAGTCGGCCGTGACCGTCACCTTGCCGTGTTCCGGGTGCGGCGTATTGTAAAGATCGTCCTTGACGCAGGAGGTTATCGCCGCCGTGCCGAGGATCGCTGCTATGACATATATCTTGTTCTTCATATTCGCCTTTCGTTAAAAGATGTTCCACACGAGGGTTATGCCCGCTGAGGTCGGCCCCCACCAGTTCCGGCTCTCCTTGCCGCGCTTCACGCGCACGCCGTCGATGACGGTGTATTTGTCGTAGTCGGCATGGATGCAGCCGATGCCGAGTGAGAAATCCAGACCCAGCGAACGGTTCAGTTTCAACCGGTAGCCCCCGACGATGCCGCCGCCCATCAGGTCGCCCTGCTTGCCGGTCGCGGAGAGTTTGTAGTTGAATGCGCCGACCTTGTACGTCGCTCCCACGTAGCCGCGTTTCTCCCTGCCGAGATACCACCGTACTTCGGGCGACACTTCCCAAAGGGCATAGCGGCGATCTTTCTCGTTCCAGCTCCATGAAGTCCACGAGCCGTTTACCATGATGCCCCAATCCCTGTTTATACGCCACTCGAAGCCCACGTCGGGCGTCAGCGTCGCCCACCTCAGCAGGTTCGCACGCAGGGCGAAACAATAGGGTTGCGCCTCTGCGGCTGCAGCTTCTGTGGCAAGACGGGCTGCCTTGGCGCGTTCCTCTTGGGCCTGCTCTGCCGCGAGGCGTTCTGCTTCGAGCCTCTCCTGTTCGGCATGTTCGGCGGCAAGACGGGCCTCTTCCCGTTTACGGCGCAGGGCAGCGACCTGCTCCGCTCCTTTGGCTCGGGCGGCATTCACTTCCGCCTGACGGGCTTTCTCCATACGGTACTCGTAAGCTCCGGCCTTGGCGGCAGCTTCTTTCCCTGCCAGCTCGGCGACCTTTGCCACGCTCGCGGGGAAAGTTACCACGACCACGTTATGCAGGCTGTCGGCCCCGTATGCCGCCGGGATATGGCGGTCCGTGACGAACATCGACTCCGTGAGGCCGCCGCGCGTGATAAGCTCCGACTTCACGCGCTGGCAGCGCAGGTAGGCCATACGGGCTGCCGGAATGTCGGTGCCGGCCGAAGCGGCATAGCTTGTGACGCAGATATAGCGTTCGCCGTTGCGTAGCTGTTCTGTATTTTCTGAGAGTACAGACAACAGCGAATCGAGTTGCTCGGCATTCCCGTTCCACGGGACATAAAACATATCCTTGCC
>JAJPZH010000140.1 GCA_021204515.1 Alistipes sp.
CCCTTATACTGTCCCACTTTCTGCAGCATGTAGTACCGCTTGAAGATATTGCCGTAGAACTTCGATCCGGGAGCCTTCTGCAAACGAAGTCTGCCTTCGGAACCCGTAGCCAGATTCTCCGTGACCACAATGTTGTCGAAGAGATTCCATGCGTCGCCGTAAGCCAGCGTTCCGAGTCCCGCCTTGAGCATGTCGGCAAAGGGATTGTAGAAATCGCCCGGCTTGAGATCCTTCATCTTGGCTTTGGCACCCAAACCCTCGGCAATGCTCTCGTCCGTAGGATCGTCGTTGAAGTCGCCCATGGCTACGACCTTGGTCGCCGGGTTGATCTTCAGCACGGAATCCGCAATGCGGCGCATCTGCTCCCCGACGGCAATGCGCTTGAATTCCGAAGCGTCCTTGCCGCCCAGCCGCGAAGGCCAATGCGCCACCATAAAGAAGAAGGGTTCGTTCTCGATGGTTCCCCACATCGTCAGGATGTCACGGGTCTTGAAGTTGGGAAGCTGCGGCACGACAGTTTTCACCGGGAAACTGCCCTCCAGTTTGAACACATCGGGACGATACATGAAGGCCACATCGACGCCGCGGGCTTCGGGCGAATCGTAATGCACGATACGGTAGTTGCCGGGGGCCAATTTGGGCGTCGCCACGATGTCCTCCAGCACCGAGCGCGTCTCGACTTCCGAGACGCCGATAACAGCCGGATAATTCTTGTCTGCGGCAGCAGCGTCGAAAAGCACCCGCTCGATATTGCCGAGTTTCTTGTAATACTTGGCGGAATTCCACTTCTTGGGGCCTTCCGGCGTGAACTCGTCGTCATGCACCTCCGGATCGTTGATGGTGTCGAAAAAGTTCTCCAAGTTATAGAACATCACCTTGTAGGGCTTCTGCGCAAAGCACATTACGACGAACGCCGCCAAGAACAAAGTGAATATCAGTCGTTTTTTCATCGTTCTGAAATTTTAAGGTTTTACAATCCCCAAGAGGCGGCATCCTTCTGCGTCTTGACCTCGGCAGGCAGCGTGGGGAAGAATTCGAACTCGGTCAGCTCTTCGATCTCCTTGACGCTCTTCACCCAGCTTTTGGCCTCTCCCTGACCGCCTTCGTTGGCCACCCAGAAACCGATGGACTTGAGCTGGTCGGCCGAAAGATTGCCCAGCCGGTCGCCGGGCTGCTGGATATTTCCCTTCACCGTACGCACCACCACTTTAAAATAATGGCTGGGCAGCGGGCACACCTGTCCGGCCTTGTCGGTCGTCGATGCCGTGCTGCCGGGCTCCCAATAGGCGCCCGTCACTACGTAAAGCGTATCGGAGCAGACCCAGTCGCGCACCTTGTCTTCCAGACGCATCCATCCCTGCTGATTGAGCGTACTATACTGAGGCGTAGCGTTGGAGTTGTAGAATGTCTGGTACTGCATGGCCATATTGGCATTGCGGTCTGCATTCGGAATCTGGTGACCACGGTCATAAGATCCGGTATAACTGCCCTGTCCCAGATCGGCCTGAAATAACGACGAAATCTTGGGATCGAAGGCCCACGGGTCTACGGAAGGACGCCCCGAACCGATATATACGTCGTGCAGGGGATATGCCACCCACCACGCACCGCGCTTCGTCTTATCGAAACACAACGTGTAATTACGCATATTCTGGTTGTTGAGCTGAGCGAAATGCGACACATAAATATAGTTGTCGTCCTCCTTCTTCGCCGGAATTTCGGGCCAGACCAGATTATGGCCGGTCTCGTATACATCATCGTCCGACGAAGTGCTGAACTGGACGAGTTCAAGCTCGACGGGCATCTCGCCTTCGAACTCGAACCTGATCAGGGCATGCCGCTCGTCCTCGGTGTTGTTCGGCCAATAATAGACATACTGATTCTTGTCGGACAAACTCATTCCGACCTTACCCGTCTTGACAGTCTGACCTCCCGGCGCTGTCCGGTTAAACGAAATCCATTCGGCTCCCGAAATGATTTCAGCCGTCCACGGCGTCCCCGTATCTCCGGTCACGAGCAGCACGGCAGCGCCCTCCTGATCGGGATGCACGGTCTTGGCAGGGTCCCACTCCACCGAGTTGGCGCCCCCGCCTCCCTTATTGTCGGAATCCTTACCGCACCCCGTAAAGGCGACAGCTATCAGCACCATCGCCGCAAGGAAAGCGGCAAACATCCGCGAACTATATTTATATATCAACGTCATTCAATTAAAAACTAAGTGCGAAAATAGTCTTCCAGTCTGTTTTCGGCAGGAATTTCCTGCCGAAAACAACTGAAAATTCTAAAAAAGATTAATTTTTCTTAAAGAAGAAAACACCAACCTTCGTCTGCGTTTCTGTTTTATAAGAACGAATATAATTTGAACTGGCACTTGCAGTCATCAGATAAACCCCATTATTCGACGGTGCCATACCCGTACCATTGCTCTTGTCCATAAACACCCATTCTGCATCCTCTGTTGCCTCCTTCAGGTAAAGACGACGGTTAGTAGTCTCTACAGAATTATAAAGATACTTATCTCCGACTTTAATATAGTAAGTATTATCTTTACCATTTACAGCAACCAATTCTATTTCCGTCGTAACGGCTGTCCCCTCAGGATTCAACTGATTTGAAGTATACTGATAGGGAACTGTCACCAAATCGCTATTCGAAGTCGTATCGGTTCCGGTATACGAAACGGTTCCCGTCCACATCTGATAATTATAAGGAGCTGCATCCTCTACATATCCAGCCATATAATACTTTCCGGCCGAGAGATCGGCAATTTGAGAAATCAACGTATAAGTCGGCTCACCCGCAGTACCGAGTACGGTAATCGGAACATTCACACTATTACCACCGGAAAGGGAAATAGTCAGTGTCTGAGACACCTCCGATGCATTAGGGTTAGCTTCAGCAGTAACAACTACATTCGATCCATTTACTTCTGCAGAAAGAATACCACTCAATCCGCTCGTTGAAAGAGTATTAGTCCCCATATTAACCACCTCGACTACAAGGGTTTCACTACCCCCTGCGGCAGGGAAATTCACTAAAGTAGGCGTTACTGCGACTATCATCGGGGTTGACGATTTAAAATTCTTCACGTCGTCGAGGTTGCGGGGCAAAATCTGATTGTTGCCCGAATACACCGCAGCGATACCCGTAATTTCGGCAGTCGTTGCGCTATAAGGCTGATCTTGGAACGTCGTCCAAGCATTCTTATTGAAATAAACGGCCAAATTGGCTCCTCCGGCCGTCAGCGTCCGGGTCGTATTCGCTTCGTTGTCCATCCACATGCCGGCAACGCTCGTCGTGGCTTGGATCGTAACGGGCATATTGAAATAATTCGAAATATCGGCGACCGAATTCACCTTGATAGGTGTTACGGCATTACCGCTCGACTGCACGATCACTTCACCGGTCCCGATTTCCGAAACCTGAGGAATCGAATTGCGGATCTGACCTTTTGCGACACCTGCCGTAAGCGTAACAAGCACTTTATCGCCCAGCTTATAGTTACCTTCACTCCAGAATACCGAGTTGTAAAGCGAAATACCGTTTCCACCGGTCGTAGCTCCGGGAGTCATCACGTAAAGCGTACCGAAAGAAGCATTGCCAGCTTCGGGATCACCGCAAATTACACCTTCGAAGGTATAAGTCACATTCTCGTCGATCACCTCGGCAGCAGAAGTCGCCGTGATCTTGGCCAAGAGTTCGGGAATCGTAATCGGTTCGGTAACCACGCCGCTCGTCGGAAGATCGACCTCCTGACCGCCTGCACCAGTCGTTACGCTCAGATCATCGACGCGCGTTCCGGCACTGCTGGCAATGCGGAGCGACAGTTCGGACACGGCAGTCTTCAACGTGAAATTGCATGTCACCCACTTGTATTTAGACTCACCTGTAATTGATTCTAATTCATAGGTAACCGTCTCCCACGAGCCGCCGTCGTTGCCGCTCAGCGAGAGCGTGATATCGCTCGCACCTACGGCGGAATTCGACGCCATAGCGGCAAACTTGATCTGGAGTTTCGTCTCGCCGGATTCCAGCTTAAGCTTGTTCACATCAAAATAGCCGTTCAAAGCGACCCAAAGGGAGTTCGGACCGGAAATAGCATCGGTGTCGGGCGCTCCGGTCTTGCGGATACTTGCATTATTCCCCGTATAGGTAGTCTGGGCGGTTACACCCGAACCATCGCGGAGGTAATCGTTGAACTGATCCACATCGGTATTCGCACTAACGGGATTCGTACCGAAGTTTTCGAAGAGAATATCGCTCGACGCAATCTTTTGTTTTACAGTGACGGTCTTCGTATTCGTTCCGTCGGTTACGGTCAGTGTTCCGAGGGTAACCTCTGCATTGGTCTCATTGGCTTGCGATGCCGTAATCGTCACGGTACCGTTCTGCGAACCCTTGTCGGGATCGAACGTAAAGCCGTCGCCCGAAGCTTTGGCAACCGTCCAATCGCCGTTGCAGGTGACTGCGAAGGTTCCGGTCGAACCGGCTGCTGCGTTGAGGCTGACGGTCTCGGGATCGACCGACAGAATAGGATCGTTCGAAACGAAAGCGGCCACATCCGACGGTTTGGTCGGAATCAGCTGAATATTGTTGTAATTCTGTTCTGCGGTACCGAGCATCGGACCGGTAGCAGCCGTAATATACATCATTCCAAAATCGGGAGCGTCGGTAGCAGTGGCCATGTAGCTTTGAACAGTCGTCGAAGAGGGACCGTCGAGTACGACAGTGCGCCTGGCACCGGTAGCCCAAGTCTCGCCGACATAAGCAGACTGCGGCGTAAGGTCGTTCACACGCACATACTGGCCCTGATAGTTACCCGAATTGAACGTTGCGGCGGAAAGCGACGGGATAACAAGCTCGACCGGATCATCGTCCGATACGGTTACCGTCACGCCCTTCAACTCACGCAGATTCCCGAAGGGAGCGTATTCGGCGCCGGACAATTCGATGGTGACTTTCTTACCTACGGGATAGTTTACGCTGTTGGCCTTGGTGAACTCCTGCGTATCGTAAAGGATTATGGCCGAATTAGGCAGCGAAATATTATCGCCGAGATAGAGTTTGCCGGAATTGTTGCCATACTCGTTGTTCGCCAGAATAACAGCCTCGATGGATGCTTGGCTGTATCCCAGCGGAACGGTGCTACCGTTCTCCACGTCAGCGTGCGTATCCTTGATGAAAGCGACCAGTTCGCTGACTGCGCCGGCCACAGGAGCCTCACCCTGCTGGATAGTAATCGTCTTGGTGAAATAGACATTGTAAGAGTTCTTAAGCTGGAAACTCAGCGTTGCCGTACGGCCCTCATTACTTGCAGGTATCGAAAATTCGACCTCGGTCGTACTGGCCTTTCCGTCGGTCGCCGAAGGCGTCACCCAGTCTTCGCCAGACTCGAAAGCTAATGTCCATGGACGATTGCTTTTCACCGTAACCGCAGACGGACCTTCGGCCACGCCATCGGCAGAAAAGGTCAATACTTCGGGACTTACCTCGAGGTAAGGCATCCCGTCGTCATCGTTATCATCCACACACGATGTAAACGCCGTCGCGGCGAACACGAGCATCGTACCGAACAATAACCTCAAAAGGTTTAACTTTTTCATAGAAGAGTTGTTTAAAATTGATTAAAAACTTTTGTTTTATTTCTAAAAAAACTTACAATTCCTTACATAATTAATATTATGTCTCAAATTTAAAATTATTTTCCGGACCGTCAAAAGCCTAAACGCCTTTTTTATATTACGATTAGGTTAATTAGTAAACAACACCGTTCAATCCGGACACTATCGGAGACAAAAGCCCCGGAATATGCAATATCGTGCATATTCCGGGGCTAATAGTCTGTCGTTATCAACGAATACGGTCGGCCGCGCGCACCATCAGTTCGGCGCGGAAAACAGCCCGTGCCGCGAGGTATGCAAAAAGCAGGCAAA
>JAJPZH010000201.1 GCA_021204515.1 Alistipes sp.
GCGTGAAGCCTACAACGACCTGCTTCCCGGAGTGGAGAACCTGCTTGATGAGGAAACGATTGCGAAATATGATACGATTTTCGTCGGTTCGCCTTGCTGGTGGCATCAACCCGCGATGGTGGTTTGTACGTTCCTCGAAGCATACGACTTGAAAGACAAGGTTGTCATTCCGTTCTTTACCTATGGAGCTACTACCTATTTGAACGAATCCATGCAAAAAATTTACAAGGTAACGCCCGATTCGAAGCATATTCCGGAAACACTTCCCGAAGACCTCGATGCGGATGACATTACGACGCCGGGGCGTCCCGACGATGCGGGTATTGATATGCCGGGCAGTGCAAACGGTACGGAAGGCTGGCTGCGTCGAATTGGAATTATTGAATAGACATATAAAACAAGTAAAAAATGAAAAAAGGAATTATAACAATGAGTGTACTGGCAATCATTGCTTGTACGATAACGGCCTATTGTTGGGCTACCGGGAACGAGACCGTATCGGAGCGTGCATATGTAGCGCAATCCCTGTCCGGACAACAAGTAAAATCTACCTCTCAAAATGCTAAAGGAAAATTGTTGGTAGTTTATTTCTCCGTTCCCGAAACCGATGGCGTGGATGCCTCTTCCGGAGCCAGCCGCATTGTCTCCGATGGTAAAATAATGGGGAATACGCAATACATCGCATCCGTCATCGGTGAAGCCACGGGGAGTACCCTTTTCGAATTGAAAACCGCACATACCTATCCCGGGTCGCATAAGGGGCTGCTCGATGCGACGAAGGCGGAAATCGACAACAATGTTCGTCCCGAACTGGCTACGCACATTAAAAACTTCGACGACTACGATACGGTCTTCGTCGGATTCCCCAACTGGTGGTACGATATGCCGATGCCGCTCTACTCGTTCTTCGACGAATACGATTTCGGGGGCAAGACCATCATTCCGTTCTGCACGCATGGCGGCAGCCGGTTCTCGGGCGCCGTCAAAACCATTCGCAACATGGAGAAAGATGCGATTGTTCTCGATGGTTATGCTGTGGCACGCGATTTTGTCGGCGAAGCAAAGCCCGATGTGCTGAATTGGTTGAAAAAAATAGGAATGCTAAAATAAACGCTGCATATGAAACGATTATTTTTAGTTGTTACATGTATGGTAACACTCCTTTCAGGCGCTTGCCACAAGGATGATTTCGATGCGAATTATCCCTCCGATGAGATTGAATACGACGGTAATCGCAAAATTCTGGTGGCTTACTTTTCCGCTACGGGCAATACCCAGCGGAGAGCCGAGGAGATCGTGGCGGCGACCGGTGCCGACGTTTATCGCATCGAGGCGTCCGAACCTTATGCCTCGAATCCCTATGACGACAGCGACCGTATCCAGAACGAATCGTACAACAACCTGCGTCCCGGTGTCGGCAATTTGCCTGAAAGTATCGACGAATACGATGTGATTTTCGTCGGTTCACCGATATGGTGGCACAATCCGGCGATGGTCGTCTGCACGTTCCTCGAAAGCTATGATCTGTCAGGGAAAATCGTCGTTCCTTTTTTCACTTACGGCTCGACAGAGTATCTCCAGCAGTCCATCGACAAGATCCATGAGGTCACTCCCGCTTCGGTTCATCTGCGTACCTATACGGGCGGTGGCGTAGAAAGTTGGCTGCGCGACATCCATATCATCCAATAACACCAATGAGAATAAGCAATAATATCAATATGAAACGAAATATCATTTTAGCAATCATGTGTACAGTATGCACAATGGCAGCCTCGGCACAAGGTGTCGGAGGCGTGCCGACAAAAGGATTCGCCGTTTTCAAGAACGACGGACAGTTCAAACCATACGAGTTTACCCGTCACGCGGTCGGTGACAATGAAATCCAGATTGAAATCCTCTATGCGGGTATCTGTCATAGCGACATCCACCATGTCCGCGAGGATTGGGGACCGGAAAAATACCCGATGGTTCCCGGACACGAGATTGCCGGACGTGTGGTGAAAGTAGGCCGCAACGTCACGAAATTCAAGGTAGGCGACTATGCCGGTATCGGGTGCATGATCGGTTCATGCCGTCATTGCGAGGCTTGCGAACATGATCTGGAGCAGTATTGCGAGGAAGGGGCTATCATGACCTACCATGACATAGACCGCTATAACGGCGACGAGCCGACGCAGGGCGGTTATTCCGACAACTACGTTGTAGCGGAAGACTTCGCCATCAAGATTCCGGCAAATGCCGAAATCGAGAAAGTCGCGCCGCTGCTCTGCGCCGGAATCACGACCTATTCACCTATTCATTATGCAGGTGTCAAGAAAGGCGACAAGGTCGGTGTCGCCGGATTCGGCGGGTTGGGACACTTGGCCGTGCAGTATCTTGTGAAATTGGGAGCCGATGTGACCGTATTCGATGTAACGGAAGCAAAACGTGCGGATGCCGCACGCATGGGGGCTACCCGTTATGTCAATGTGAACAACAGCGATGAATTGCAAGGGTTGAACAAGCAATACGATTTTATTCTCTCCACCATTCCTGCCAAGTATGATCCGGTAATGTATGTAAAAATGTTGAAGTTGGACGGTCAGCTCGCTATCGTCGGAATCCCCTCGGCAGCCAATATGCCGAGTATTCCGGTAAACGCCATCGTGATGAACTCCAACCGCAAAATTTTCGGTTCCCAGATCGGGGGAATCAAGGAGACGCAGGAGATGTTGGATTATTCGGTCGCCAACGGCATCTATCCCGAAGTCGAAATTATTCCAGCTGATGGAAAAACGATTACCGAAGCCTATCAGAAGGTCGTGGATGGAGATGTGAAATTTCGTTATGTGATCAACATGCAGGATATGAAATAAACGGCTGCTTGTAATTATTCATTAACTAAATACGGATTCCTTAAACGGTCTTGGGTTAAATCCAAGACCGTTTAAAGAATTCCTCGTTTTCTGTTCGGCGGTTCTATATCTATACCTATTTTCTGATAAAATTCCTTTCGCTGCTGTTTGAACCATCCGTCGTCATCTTTTCCGTTTATGGTGAACCGAAATCCGCCGGGGCCCTCCTTGTCGGGTTTGAGTTGCAGGACGACATCGTTGGCTTTGAACGTATGATTATACCTTATCGAATATAGTTCTCCCGTATATCGGTAAGGTTGCATGGTGAATAGGGCCCTCGTCCACTCCTTGTTCAGCCCGATAGAATAGTTTTCCCATTTCAACAGCCCCTTTACATACGGACACAGATCATCAATGCGCATCAAGGCTTTCACAACCTGCTGCGCTTCTTGTTTAAGGTCGGTGACCTCTTTTCCGTGCGCGGCCTGCATGGCCTTGATCTCTTGTTGCAGTTCTCCGATTCGCTGGTCCTTGCCGGCAATTATCCCCTGCAACTCTGCGATCGGCTTTTCGTACCGTGCGGGCTTCGGGTCGTGAAATAACGCTCCGATACGTTCGACGGCTTTCGTCGTGGCATCTACCGCCACACCTTTCAATTTGTCGGTCTTGATCTCCCGTCGTGTCTGTGCCAATTCCATCCGTACGGCTTCCCGCTGTGCCTGCAAAGCGGCAATATCGACCGTGAGCGTTTCTTTCTGCCCGATCATCGCTTCAATCTGCTCGGCAATTTCGTTCTTGCGGACGAACACCTCGCGGTAATACTGCTGCGTGGATATATGTTTTGCTTCCGATCCCTCGATGCCGCGTTTCAGTCCGTATTTGGCCATTGCCTCGGCATAGGTGGTCTGGTAGGCTTTGAGTTTATCCCTCGCCATCACATCGTCGGCGCACAAGCGGGGACGGTCCTTCTTGGTGCGGTAGGTTTTCTTCCCGCTTGCCGCATTCTTCGTCCACTCCAATTTGGCTTTCCGGCGTTCGCCCCGGACGATGGGTACGACGGTCGCGTGGATATGGGGCGTCTTCTCGTCCATGTGCAGGACTGCCGACACGACGTTTTCTTTTCCGAAGGTCTTTTGCAGCCAGCCGCAGGAATCCTTGGCCCATGTGTCCAACTGTCCGGCCTGCCGGATGCGCTTCGTATCTTCGGGGCTTCCGGAGAGCATGACACGCAACGCTTGCACTTGGTTCTTTCCGATCTTGCGCTCCAGTCCGGCATTGTCCAGCCGATGCTGGATCGCTTCGGTGCGGTTGGTAACTCCTTTGGGAAATTCGATTAACTCTTGGTTCAGGTAGGTAAGTGTCGTTATGACGTTGGCGGGTGTGATTCTCCGCTCGACGTGTCCCGACATGGCGGCGTTCGTTCCAGCCGCCTTTTCGATATGCAATACGACATAGCCCATAGGGGGATAGTTTTAGGTGGTTGAATAATCTGTAAAAATGAGGATCGCCGCTTTTTGTTCTCGGCGGCATCGGAGCGAAGCGGACAAGGATTCGGAGCTGTCCCGGCCATCGGGCCGGGGAACGAGCGTCCGCCGTCCGGGGCGCGGAGCTGCCGCCGCAAGGGGTGTCCAGAGGGGTGAAGCCCCTTTGGCCTATTGGGGCATTTTCAGCGTTGCAGAGCAATGCGGCAAGAAAATGCCCTAATAGGCTATGCCTTTTGTAAAAAGGCGCGGGCGCGAAGCGGCCGATCTGTGGGCGACGGTGCCGCCGTCGTATCCGTCAGCAGGGGAGCCGATGAACGAGAACCGACGGTTCGGAAGCCCGTGTCCCTGTGCGCCCGGCGGGATCCTCCCAAAATCCCACAGGGCGCACAAGGGCCGACGGGCTGTTACTCCACCCGTTATTCCTTATTTCATGGTGCGAGGCTGTACTTTTCGGAATAGATACCAGCCATCTCGTCGAATCCCTTGGCCAGCATATCGTCCGTTACCTTAGCGTAAATCTGGGTGGTTTTGATATTTGTGTGCCCCAGCATCCGGCTGACGACTTCGATGCGGATTCCTTGAGCCAGTGCATTAGTCGTGGCGAACGTGTGCCGCGCCATGTGGAAAATCAGCAGCAAAGCAGGCATAGGAATAATGAAGTCTAATAACAGGTAACTTGTTTGAAATGAAGTGATTTGCTCTGATTTGCTAAAAAGCGAAAGTTCAGAATACAGCGGAATCAGGCAGCTTTTCAGTTACCAAACCGTTAGCCGCTGAGTTACCAAGTAAAAACAGGTAACTGAAAGCGGATAAAAGAATCTGAAACGGCTTTATATTCGTTGATACACAGTATTTTGCATATCAAAGAGCGCTTATAAACCCGGTAACTTTGCCGACCGGCAAAGTCCATAAAAGTTATAAGCGTATGAAAGAAGAAAAATTCAAGGTTCTGCTCTACCTGAAAAAGAGCAGCCCCGACAAGTCGGGTAAAACCCCGGTCATGGGGCGTATCACTGTCGGCAAGTCCATGTCGCAGTTCAGTTGCAAACTCTCCTGCACACCCGGTTTATGGAACCCACGTGAAAGCCGTCTGAACGGCAAGAGCCGTGAAGCGGTTGTCACCAACGCCAAGTTGGATAAGCTGTTGCTCTCCATCAATGAAGCCTGCAACGCCCTTTTGGAACGCAAGCAGCACTTTACAGCAGAAGATGTGAAGAACCTGTTTCAGGGAAGCGTGGAAACGCAAATGACTTTGTTGAAACGGTTAGACCTGCTGATTGATGACTTGAAATCCCGTGTCGGTGTGGATGTTGCGGTAGGGACTATTCCCGCCTATCACTACACCCGTAAAGCCCTTGCCGAACTGATAAAAAAGAAGTTCAACGCCTCCGATATCGCTTTTGGGCAACTGAATGAACAGTTTATCCGTGATTTTCAGGAGTATGTACTTGGCGATTGTGGGCTGTCAATGTAAACCGTACGCCACTATCTGGCGATATTAAAGAAAATCTGCAAGCTGGCCTTCAAGGA
>JAJPZH010000166.1 GCA_021204515.1 Alistipes sp.
ATTGTATACGTGGCAAAATATACTTACTTTTGTCTTATTACAAAACAAATTTGCCTATGGTAAAATAACAGTCGAAAGACATATAAATAAAAGGCGTTAGCTTATTTTGGGTATCTGAAACTTGGACACTTTCAATAATCCCCGTGGAATAAGGTTTGACGTCCATGCTGTTATTCAGCGTGGGCTTTATTCCGTTTTCGGGGATTGAGGTAGTCCAAGACCGCAGATACCAAAAATGGCAATTTAGTCCGCGCTTTTTGTTTGTCTATCTCTTACGTTGGACTAAAAATCACGAATTTTCAAACTTAAATTGAAAGACAAATGAAAAAGTTTTTACTTGCCATTGTAGTTGTGATGATGGCATCGAGCCTGTCGGCACAAGATTTACAAAAAAATATTTATGGAGTTCGGGCAGGTCTGAATATCTCTACTATGTCGCTTTCGGGTGGTGGGGATGACTACAATACATCGGCAAAATCAAAGACAAGCTTCCATGTGGGATTTGACTATCAACGCTTGCTTATGCAATCTTTGCCTCTCTATTTGGAAACGGGACTATATTACTCCAACAAAGGATATAAGTACGGAGAAGATAGCGGTTGGTTGGATGACGGTGAAGTGCAACATAATCTTTTGATTCCTGCAATGATTGGCTATCATGTGCAGTTGCCGTGTAATTTTATCTTACAACCTGCTGTAGGCGTATATTATAGTTATTCGCTTGCCACGGTGGGATATATGGATGCAGGTTCCGATTTCGGATTGAAAATCGGTGTCGGCGCAACTTGGAAGTCGATCTATTTGGGCGTTGGTTATGAATTGGGATTTTTGAATTTGGGGTATGATGATCTCAAAGCAAAAAATCGCAATTTCATGGTGAGTGTCGGATATAATTTTAAATTGTAAAGAGTTGGAGTTTTTCAACTCTTTTTATTTCAAATTTCAGCGGGTTTGTAGGTGCGTTGTGAGATTGGCTATAGATTGGAAATCTTCTATAAATTTTGTCGATAGTTCTGCGCGGTCTACTACCAAAGGGGTCGGATTGAAAAATCCGATCCCTCTGTTTTTTGTAAACCGACGGCGAATAATTGCAGGTTGGCGGCGATCTACAAGCCGTGCGCCTTGATAATCCTCCGGAACATGCTTTTCACGACGAGCGTGTGGAACGGGCGGATCAGGTTGAAATAGAAGAATCCCAGCCGGTTGTGGTATCGGACCAAGGTACTCAGGTGGATTTCGCGTGCTTCGGCGTAAACCGAGAGGTATGCTTTCAGGTGTTTGTCGTCGAGTGAAATTACCGTTTCATTGTCGGTTTTTCCGACGACCGACATCATGCGGTAATCTTTGCCGCTGCGAAGCGCCTTTTCCAGCTGTTTCGCATCGCCGTCGTCGGTTTGCAGTCCGAACGGTCTGACCAGCGCGTTGCGCAGCTTGAACAGCCAGTTTACCCAGCCGGGCATCGTCGTCCAGAATGCCACCATCAGGTCGTCGGGCGAAACTTTTCGCCGGCAGGTCATGCCGTACGTGAAGCAGTCGTGGTAATCACCCGGCAGATAGAGTGTCAGCAGCGACCGGGGCGGAATGGCGGTCTTGTGAATTTTCATGTCGTTGTGTCGAAGTTGCGTTTGATTTCAACAAGATACGCAAAAAAACGCTATGAAGCGTCGCCGGGCCGAAAACTCCGGCGCGTAATTTGCCGGGGAAGCTGTAACGTCAAATTCCAAAAGTTATGAAAGAGGATACGAAAACGACCTGCACGCCCTGCGAGCAGAATTTCGAACGCAAGGTCGATGAACTGGTGAAAGAGGGCAAGGCCCCGACCGCCAAGGAGCGTGAAGAGAAGGAAGCCGAAGTGAAAGCGGCTTTCGCCGACCGCGGAAAAGAGAAAAAGTAACGCCGGAGGGCGTGTATGGAAAGAGCCTGCTATGATCGTAGCAGGCTCTTTTTGTGCGTATGTCCGTGTTATTATTGTTTCTTGTAGGCTTCGACGCCGCTGCGCAGGAACTGCACGAAGTTCTCGACGTTGAGGTCGTATCCGCGCGGCGGCACGAGCGTTTTCCCGTCGCGGCCCTGCAGTACGTAATAGGGCTGGGCGTTGACGCCGTAGGTTTTCAGCGCATAGTAGGAGTTGATCTTGCCGAGACTTTTGAGCACTTTGCCCGAATCGGTGGTCACCCATTCGCTTTCGGGCAGGACTTTCTTGTCGTCGGAGTAGAGCGCCACGATCACGTAATCCCGGCGCAGGATATCCAGCACCTGCGGATCGGACCAAACGCGGGCTTCCATTTCGCGGCAGTTTACGCAGCCGTGGCCCGTGAAGTCGATGAACAGCGGCTTATCGACTTTCGCGGCGTATGCCTCGGCCTCCTGCAGGTCGAAGAATCCTTCGAGTCCGTGCGGCAGGTGCAGAAAGTCGCTGTGCTTGGGTTTTTTGCCGTCTGCGGTCAGCAGCATGCCCGATTCGCCCGACGCCGCGGCGGGGCCGCCCTGTCCGATGACGAAGTCCTGCGTATGCAGGGGCGGCAGATAGCCCGAAAGTCCCTTGAGGGGCGCTCCCCACATGCCGGGAATCAGGTAGACGACGAACGAGAAGGTGATGATCGCCAGCGCCAGCCGTCCTACGCCGAGGTAGGGCATGTCGCTGTCGTGTGCGAATTTGATTTTTCCGAGCAGATAAAGTCCCAGCAGCGAGAAGGTCACGATCCATACGGCCAGATAGATCTCGCGGTCGAGCAGTCCCCAGTGGTAGGTCTGGTCGGCGACCGAGAGGAACTTCATGCCGAGGGCGACTTCGATGAAGCCCAGCACGACCTTCACCGAGTTGAGCCAGCCGCCGCTCTTGGGCAGCTTCTTGAGCATCGAGGGGAAGAAGGCGAAGATCGTAAACGGCAGGGCGAATGCCACCGAGAATGCGAGCATTGTGACGATCGGACTCCAGAATTCGCCCGATGTCGATTTGATGAGCACCGAGCCGACGATCGGTCCCGTGCAGGAGAACGACACCAGCACGAGCGTCAGGGCCATGAAGAAGATGCCGGCCAAACCTTTCGAATCGGCTTTGGCGTCGGTTTTGTTCACCATCCACGAGGGCATCGTGATCTCGAAAGCCCCGAAGAACGAAGCGGCGAAGACCATGAATACCAAGAAGAAGAGGATATTCGGGAGCCAGTGCGTCGCCAGCCAGTTGAAAATGTCGGCCGTCACGGCGTCGCCGCCCAAAATGCGTGTGATGATGATGATGGCCGCGATCGGGAGTGTGTAGAGCGCGACGATGAAGAATCCGTACATGGCGGCGCGGAAACGGCCGCGCGCGGGACCTCCTTCGCCCTTCATGAAGAACGAAACGGTCATCGGGACCATCGGGAAGACGCAGGGAGTCAGCAGGGCCGCAAAACCCCAGAGAATGGCTTCGATAATCAGCGCCCACAGCGTGCCGCCCCCTGCGGCGTCCTTCTGCGCCGGGGTGATCTCTGAAGCAGGTATGACGGATGTGCCGGCCGTCTTATCTGCTGCTGTGTCTTTGTCCGGGGTATCTTTGGCTGTGGTATCTCCGGCCGCGATACTTCCGGTCGAAGTCTTGCCCGCCGGAGCGGCAGCTGTTTTGTTTTCGGCCGTCGTATTGTCCGCCGCCGCAGAGCCGGGCTGTGCGGTCAGTTCGACCGTCAGTTCCGTGTCGTCGGGGGGCATGCAGCTCACCTCGTCGCAGATCATCCACTCGATTGCGGCCTTGACGGTGGCTTTGGCTGCGGAGAGCCTCACTTGCTGGGCGAAGCGGGCCTTGCCGGCGAAGGTGCCGATCTCCATCTCGAATGTCTTGTCGTAATGGCGTTCCGGCGTCGAAAGCTGCTCTACGCCGCCTTCGAGCGTTACGCCGCCGCCCGGCGTAAAGGTAATGGCCGTGGCGTTGGGGCCGCCTTCGTAGGGACCCATGTCGTACATATGGTAGGGGGCGGGAATCGACGCTTCGAGAACGATCCGGTAAACATCGCCTTCGAGGTGCTCCACGGAGCTTTTCCAGCTGACGTTTTGAGCCGTGGCCGCCGTGAAAGCGAACAGCGCGGCAACCGGCAGTAAAAGTGTGCGAAACAGTTTGTACATAGTCGTGACGCGTTATAATTTGTACAAAGATAGGTGTTTTTTGCGGATAAATTGCTACATTCGCACGATGATTCGCCTGTCGCTCATAATCCCCACGCATAATCGGGCCGAACGGCTTATCGCCGCGCTCGAATCGGTCGTCCGGCAGGATTTGCCCGCCGGCGACTGGGAGTGCGTGGTCGTGAGCAACAACTCGACGGACGACACCGTCGCACGGTTCGGGGATTTTGCCGCCCGTTATCCCGGCCAGAACCTGCGCCTCGTGACGGAGGACGGTCCGGGCGTCTCCTATGCCCGCAACCGGGGCATTGCCGAGGCTTCGGCCCCGCTGCTGGTTTTCATCGACGACGACGAGCGTATCAATCCGGGATTCCTGCGCGCCTATGCCGACTTTTTCGATGCGCATCCCGACGCCGTCGTGGCCGGGGGGCGGATTATCGCCGAGTATGTGACGGGACGTCCCGCGTGGCTGTCGAAATATACCGAGATGCCGATCGCCAATCCGATGGATTTCGGCGACGCCGTGCGGCCGTTTCCTGCCGGCCGGGTGCCGGGCGGCGGCAACATGGCGTTCCGGCGTTCGGCGGCCGTACGCTACGGTGGCTTCGACCCTTCGCTGGGGCGTGTCGGACGGATGTTGATCGGGGGTGAGGAGAACGATTTCTTCGAACGCCTGATGCGCGGCGGCGAGACCTGCTGGTATGTGCCCGGTGCGGTTATGTGGCATATCATTCCGCCCGAAAAACTGACCGAATCCTATTTCCGCCGCCTTTGTTACAACGTCGGCGTGAGCCAGCGTCTGCGGGCGGGCATGTATTGCCGCTATCCGAAGACGCTTCTGTTCGAGTGCCTGAAATGGGGCGCGACGCTGCTGCTGTCGCTTACGATGCCGCCCCGCAAGTCGCTTTGGCTGATCCGGATGCGCTATGAGATCAGCCGGGGGCTGCTCTCCGATCCGCAATGAAAAACCGCAGTCCGGGGACTGCGGTTCTGTCTGTCCTGCGATCTTCTCTTTAGAAAAGATACTTCTCGTTTTTGACCTTGTTCACGAGTCGGGAGATATCCTCCCACGCATCTTCGCCGAACGTCGTGCCGACGACTTCGATGACCTTGCCCGCCGTGATGGCGCCGATCGTGCCGCACTGGCGCAGCGAAAGGCCGTCGCAGAGTCCCGAAAGGAATCCCGCGGCATAGAAGTCGCCCGCGCCCGTCGTGTCCACGCGCTTGGCCGCGGCCATGATGCCTACATGTACCACTTCGTCGCCCTGTTTGATCATGGCGCCCTTGATGCCGATCTTCACCACGGCCAGTTCGCACATTTCCGAGATTACCTGAAGAGCGTTCAGCGGTTCGGCTTCGCAGGTGAAGGTCTTGGCTTCATCCTCGTTGGCGAAAACGATGTCTACGTAGTCGCGTACCAGACCGCGCAGGAATTCGAGGTTTTCGGCCACGATGTTGAAGCTGGCCAGATCGACGGCGACTTTCAGTCCGCACTCCTTGGCCGTCTTGGCGGCTTTGAGAATCAGATCGTGGTTCTGAACCAGATAACCCTCGACGTAGAGACAGTCGTAATGGTCGAAAATCGACGCTTCGATCTCTCCGGCCGTCAGTTCGAGTGCGGCGCCCAGATGGGTGACCATCGTGCGCTCGCCGTCGGGCGAGATGAGCGACACGC
>JAJPZH010000199.1 GCA_021204515.1 Alistipes sp.
TTGTGCTGTCCGCTGAATCACTCTCGTTATTCTTTCTCGAAAACCATACTCCAGCATCATTCTCCGGCATCATTCTCCGGCATCATTCTCCGGCATCATTCTCCGGCCACGGACGCGGAACGCCCCGGCGAATACCCGAAGCGACCGCTGACCGCACTTTTCTTTCGCACAGTTCCGCAACAACGGTATCGTTCTTGCGACGAAACGCGAAAAACCAAAACGACAAAAGCATGGACATCGTAGAATTTCCAACCGACCGCACCGTCATCTCCACGGACAACAACGGATTCGCAGGCAACGAGCGCGACGAAACGCTGATCGACGAAAACCTGCTGGAGACCGAAATCCCGCTTGACGACCGGATTCCGGACGCGGCGCACGAGGACGCAGAGAACGACCACCCCGTCTACGACGAGGAGGGCTATCAGAACGATCCGGGCGGAGAATAAAATACCGAAGCAATTCTGATATTTCGTCCGCAATGACGCAGACACCAGCCCTACAACAGCACGGGATCGGCTCCGAAAATAAAAAAAACACAGAAGCCGCGCCGGCTTCCGCAGGATTCGTATGCAGCAAATGCCATTCATCAGACAGCAACAAGCATCGTCCATACAACGCCGAAATCCAGCAGAGAATACAGAAAAAAAATACGCCACGGATTCCGTGGCGCATCTACTTTTCATACCGGCGACCGCTTGATGAAGCCGCCCGAATTTTCCGAATCCGGCCCTTATTTCGGGCGTATCGACGAGAGACGGGCTACCTGCCGGAGGTCGAATACCCCGAAGATATTCACCACGACCGTCTCCTTCGCACCGTAAGTTATCATCACCAGTTCCGATTTGACCGACAGTGCGGTTTCGCGGATGTAGAACTTCGTGGTCTGTCCGTTTTCCGAGCCGGAAGTGACGGGCTGAAACTTCCGGTCGGCGGCGACGGCGGCTTCGGCATCCCTGACGAACCGACTGCCGTCGCCTTCTTTCAGGGCGATGATGCGGATATACTGAATGTCTTTCAGCAGTACGGCAAGCCCCTTGTCGCCCCGTTCCGCGGCCTGACGGCTCATCAGCTGCATCATCTTCTGCTCCAGCTGCACGCTCGTAAAACCCTCGGCGGCGGCATAACGGCTGAAAAAGTCGTTCACGGAATTGCTCTGGGCCGCGGCCAGCTGCGGAAGAAGCAGAATCAAAATCAATAATAGTCGTTTCATGTCCGTTCGTATTTGGTTACATGAGCAGCGAGATGCCGAAACTGAACGTATGGCACTCCGGTCCCGCATGCTTCTTGAACAGCGGGGTTACGCCGTAGCTGGCGAAGATGCCGATGCCGTAATAGGAAACCGTTCCTCCCACACCGAACCGATAAGTTCTCAGCCCCGAGAGTTCGTACTCCACGCGCGGTTTCTTGTGGAGCGACGTCAGCTCTATTCCGAAGTCGGAGTAGGCTATGACCGACGCCTGAAAATGTTTGAACGGCTTGTAAATAAGCCGGAGCGGAATACCCAGCGACGAAGTGACGAATTTCGATTTGTCGGCGGGTTCGTCCAGCGCTACGGGCAGAAGACGGCCCTTTTCATAGCTCAAACGGATTCCCGTATCCGCAAGCCGGTAATTGTCCAAGGCAAACCGCAGATCGGTGGCGAAGTAAAGCGTCCGGCTCTTGTTCAGCGCGACCTGCACCTGCATCACCGAGGCGGCGCAGTGGAACGAATCCCCCAGTTTCTGCTCCAGAAATCCTTTCTCTTCGGGAGCATAACCGCCGTAATCGACGCCGACGAGTTTCGTAAAGCCGAATTCGCCGCTGTTGAAGAAGTAGAGTTTGACACGTCCGTACTTTATCACCAAGTCCGCATCCGAATCCGTCTCCGGAGCACGTCCCAGCGTCAGTCCGAAACCGGCCACTTCGAGCACCATATTCCCCTCGCGCCCGCCTCCGCGAAGCGTCATCAGGTCGCTGCCCACCCCGTCGAGCCGCCGCAGGGTGTCGATTCCCAGCGAATCGCGGTCCACGGTTTGGATAGTATATTCACGTCCGGTACGGCAGCCAGCCGGATCGGCCGATGCCGGATCAGTAGCCCGGCCGGCAGTCTGCGCGGCAAGCAGCTGCGGAAAGAGCAGAATCAGAATCAACAACAATCGTTTCATAATCGGCACGTATTAGGTTGTAATCAAAGCATGAGTCCGATACCGAACGAAACCGCATGGCAATCAGGTCCCATATTATGTTTGAACAGCGGAGTCACTCCGTAACGGGTGAAAAAACCGAAACCGCGATAGCTAACTCCGATGCCGACCCCGAACTGATAAGCCCGGAACCCCGACAGACTGTTTTTTTCCTTCGGTTTCTTATAAATCGCATCGGCTCCCAAGAGGAAATCGGAATAAGCCACGGCCATAATCCGGAAGTGCTTCGCCGGACTGTAAGTCAGCCGGACGGGAATACCGAGCGAAGAGGTGACGGCTTTCGATTTGCCGGCGGGTTCGTCCAGCGCAACCGGAACGATACGACCTCCGTCGTTGCCGAGTGTAATGGTATTATCGGAAAGCCGGTAGTTGTCGAGCGTATACTGCATACCGAAACCCAAGGTGAGCGACCGGCTCCGATTGAGCGCCAGCCGGATCTGCACCGCCGAAAAACTGAAATGGAACGAAGGCCCAAGCCGCTGATCCAGAAAACCTTTTTCCCCGGACGCATATCCAGAATAATCGACGCCGACCAGTTGCGTGAATCCCAACTCGATATCACTAAAGGCATTGAGCCAGACCCGGGGCTTTTTCAGCTCCATTTGCTGCATCGGCGTATGCCCCAGCGTAAGCCCGAAGCCCGCTACTTCGAGGATCATATTGCCGTCCCGGCCGCCGTCGCGCAGCCGGATCAGGTCGCTGTCCACCGTATCGATCCGCCGGAGCGTATCGATTCCCGTCGAGTCGCGGTTCACGGTCTCGATGGCAACCGGTTTTCCGTCGGCCCGGCGGAAACAGGCCGAATCGGGCTTCTGCGCCGGAGCGACTTCCTGCGCCGGAGCGAGCGAAACAAACAGTTGCGCCGCCGCAGGCGAAACCGCCAGCAGGAGCAGCGCTCCCGTACAAATCAAGAGTCTTTTCATACCCGTATCGTTTTTAATCGTTTATTATCAGTTCATCTACCATGCGGACCTGATCGCCGAAATCCGAAAGCCCCTGCAGGTAAACCGTCGCCTGCATGGCTACCTCCTTGTCGTAAATAGCCACTCCGTCGATATAGCAATAGGGCTTGCGCAGATATTCGGCATAGAAAAACACGCCCAGCACCACCGCCGCGGCGGCAGCTACGCCCCAGAGAGGCCGCAACCTGCGTCCGAGTCCCGCTCCGCGCCCGACACCGGGCCACGTTTCGCGGCGGCGCATCCCGTCCGCCGGACGGAGGGCCGGATACGTTTTCGTCTTACTCTCTGCGGGATACCGCTCTTCGGCCAGAGAGTCCAGTCCGCCGAACATCGTCCGCGCATAATGCAGGGATGCGGGAATTTCATCCACATACCGGAAATAGTCGCGCAGTTCGCGCTCCTCGGCCTCGGTCGTCCGCGCATCGAAATAGCGCTCCAGCAACCGCTCAATTCTTTCGTCCTGCTCTTTCATCGTCCATCATTTTTTTCAGTATCTCTCTCAGTCCGTTACGGGCGCGGGAGAGAATCACGCGCACCTGCGCTTCGTCGCACGCCGCTATTTCGGCGATTTCGCGGGTCGGATACCCTTCGATATCCTTCAGATGAAGTACCTCGCGCTGCCGTTCGGGCAGGCAGGCCATCGCACGGCGCACCAGATCGCGCGCCTCCCAGCCCTCCGCATCGCCCGTCGTCGAACGTTCGGCCCACCCCGCGACCGCATTGTCGCGGCGCTCGCCGGCCTGCCGGCTGCGGAACCGGTCGTAACAGCAGTTGCGCACGGCGACCATCACGAAGGAAGCGACGTCGCGGCAGTTGTCGAGCCGATCACGCTCCCTCAACAACCGCTCCAACAGGTCGTGCGTCACGTCTTCCGCTTCGTCGGCGCAGAGCAGCAGACTCTGCGCGTAGCGGAACATACGATCGCGCAGCGGCACGACATATCGGGTGAATTCGAATTCCTTCATCGTATCTGTAAGACGAAACTGACGGGCAAAACGCAACATCGGAAAGTCAAATATCGCATTTTTTTCCGCTGCACGGTCTTTTTTCGGCCGCAGACGGCAATTTTACACATAGGTATCTTAGAAAAACACACATTTTTTGAAAAAATACAGTACTTTGTATTGCATAATACTAAAAAGTGTATTATATTTGCAATACCAAAGTAGTAGTAACCCGGAAATATTAACCCTAAATCAGCTTCTACGACTATGAAAGAGACAGTAAACGTAAACATCGGTTCGCAGGCCTTCACGCTCGACGAAGACGCCTACCGCGTACTGAGAAACTATCTCGAAGATATCCGCAGCCGCCTGCCCGAATACGACACCGAGACCATGGGCGACATCGAATCGCGCATCGCCGAGATTTTCCGCGAAATCGTCTCTTCTCCGATGCGGGTCATCACCCTCGATACGGTACGCGAGACCATGAACCGCATGGGATCGCCCGCCGACTTCGGCGAACGCCGCGGCAGCGCCCCGCAGGAGGAGCAGTCCGAAGCGGAACCCCGCAAGCTGTTCCGCTCGCGCACGGACCGTTCGATCGCCGGCATCTGCGGCGGACTGGCCGAGTATTTCCACACCGACGCGACCGTCCTGCGGCTCATCACCCTGTTCCTGATACTTTTCGGCGGCCTTTCGATCTGGGCTTACATCATCCTCTGGATCGTCATCCCGGAAGAACCCGCCCGTAAATTCAGTATTCACAACAAAAACCGATAAAACCATGACAACGAACAACACCAAGAGACTGTTCCGTACTCCCGACGGCATCATCGCAGGCGTCTGCGGCGGACTGGCCGAATTCTTCGGTCTCGACGTATCGCTCATACGCATCGCAACACTGATCCTCATACTCTTCGGCGGCCTTTCGATCTGGGTCTACATCATCCTCTGGCTGATCGTGCCGAAGGCTCCGAAGCGATTAACCGAATAGCACAATGGCCGAAGACAACGTAAAAGCGCAGATGCGCAAAGGAATTCTGGAGTACTGCATCCTCGCCATTCTCTCCCGCGAAGATTCATACGCTCCGAAGATCATCGCCGAACTCAAGCAGGCCGAGATGATCGTAGTCGAGGGTACGCTCTACCCGATCCTCACGCGGCAGAAGAACGCCGGACTTCTGACCTACCGCTGGGAAGAGTCACCGCAGGGACCTCCCCGCAAGTATTACACGCTCACCGAAAAAGGGCGCGAATACCTCACCACACTCGACGAGGCATGGGACGAACTCGTGGGGCAGATCCGCATCATTCGTCACGGCAAACAATAAAAAAACCTCAAAAAATTTACAACCATGAAAAAGATACTCCTGATCGCAGTCCTGCTGGGCGCCATGCTCTCCGTAACGGTCTATTTCGTCTGCATCGCAGCGCCGTCCGTCCTCTTCGGCAAAGGTCTCAAAGGCAGCGGCAACATCGTCACACGCACCATCGAGGCCCCGGCCTTCGACCGCATCGACGCCGCACGCGCCGTCAAGGTCGTCATCACCGACAAGACCTCCGGCAAAATCACCATCGCCGCCGACGACAACGTTATGGAT
>JAJPZH010000126.1 GCA_021204515.1 Alistipes sp.
TGAACGACGCCTATACCAGCATGCCGACGACCTATGAGAGCTACTATTTCTCGGCCGGCGCCGGCGTGAACCTCGGACGCAATACGACGCTGTATCTGGCTTATCAGTATGTCACCAACAAGCAGACGCAGTACCAGCTCTTCTTCAGCAGGCCCGAAAACGGCGGCGACATGGAGACGTGGAGCGGCCTGTACGACACCTCTCTGAAACGTCATTATCTGGCTGCGACGCTCAGCTTCCGTTTCTGATGCGCCCGTTTCGTCAATATAAAGGTCCGTCCCGGTGACGGACCTTTATTTTTTTATTATATTTGCAGGCTGAAACAAAATCAAAAATAAGGATATATGGCAAAGGAACTCAAGGACCTCACCAAGTCGGACGAGAACTACTCGCAGTGGTACAACGATCTGGTCGTGAAGGCGGGGCTGGCCGAGAATTCGGCCGTACGCGGTTGTATGGTCATCAAACCCTATGGCTATGCCATCTGGGAGAAGATGCACGACGCGCTGGACAAGATGTTTAAGGATACGGGGCATCAGAACGCCTATTTCCCGCTGTTCATCCCCAAGTCGTTCTTCTCGAAGGAGGCCCACCACGTCGAGGGCTTTGCCAAGGAGTGCGCCGTGGTGACGCACTACCGTCTGAAGAACGATCCCGAAGGCAAGGGCGTCGTCGTCGATCCCGACGCCAAGCTCGAAGAGGAGCTGATCGTGCGTCCGACGTCGGAGACCATTATCTGGAATACCTATAAGAACTGGATTCAATCGTACCGCGACCTGCCGATCCTGTGCAACCAGTGGGCGAACGTCGTGCGCTGGGAGATGCGTACGCGTCTGTTCCTGCGCACCGCCGAATTCCTGTGGCAGGAGGGCCATACGGCGCACGCCACGCGCGAGGAGGCCGTCGAGGAGGCTGAAAAGATGATCCATGTTTATCAGCAGTTCGCCGAAGAGTGGATGTCGCTGCCGGTGATCGTGGGCTACAAGTCGCCCAACGAGCGTTTCGCCGGGGCCGAGGATACGCTTACGATCGAGGCGCTGATGCAGGACGGCAAGGCGCTGCAGAGCGGCACCTCGCATTTTCTCGGCCAGAATTTCGCCAAGGCGTTCGACGTGCAGTATGTCAATAAGGAGGGCAAGCTCGAATACGTGTGGGCCACTTCGTGGGGCGTTTCGACCCGTCTGATGGGCGCGCTTATCATGGCGCACTCGGACAACAACGGTCTGGTGCTGCCGCCCAAACTGGCGCCGATTCAGGTGGTGATGATTCCCATCTACAAGGGCGACGACCAGCTGGCCGAGATTCGCACGCGCTTCGAGACTATTGCCGCTCAGCTCAAGGCGAAAGGTATCAGCGTGAAAATCGACGACCGCGACAACGTGCGTTCGGGCTTCAAGTTCGCCGAATACGAACTCAAGGGCGTTCCCGTGCGTCTGGCCATGGGGCCCCGCGATATGGAAAACGGCACGGTCGAACTCGTCCGCCGCGACACGCTCGAAAAGCAGACGTTCCCGCAGGAGGGACTCGTGGAGCGTATCGAGGCCCTGATGACCGAAATTCAGGAAAACATCTACCGGAAGGCGCTCAATTACCGCGAGTCGATGATTACCAAGGTCGATACGTGGGAGGAGTTCAAGGAGGTGCTCGACAACAAGGGCGGCTTCCTGCTCGCGCATTGGGACGGCACGGTCGAGACCGAGGTGGCGATCAAGGAGGCCACGAAGGCCACGATCCGCTGCATTCCGCTCGACGCGCCCGACGAGGAGGGCGTATGCGTCTTCTCGGGCAAGCCGTCGCACCGCCGCGTGCTGTTCGCCCGCAGCTACTAACCTGCGGCCGCGGACCGCATGCCGCGCAATGATATGGAATTATCCCCGGCGAATATCCGCCGGGGATTTTTCGACCCGTTGTGGCGGGTGGTGCCGACCGTGCGGAGAGTTTCGGGATGGGGTAATCCGGCCGGAAACACGATCGCCGGTCTTGTGTTTCCGGAAATTTCATTATTTTTGTTCATTGTCGTAAAAACGTGCGTTATGTCCGGTGAGGCTGAAATCCGCAAAAAGAAAATATACCGCGTGACCTTTATCGGTTTCGCGGTCAATCTCCTGCTCGCCGGGATCAAACTCGCGGCGGGTATTCTGGGCCGAAGCGGTGTCATGGTCGCCGACGCCGTACATTCGTTCTCCGATATGGCGACCGACGTGGTGGTGATCGCCTTTGCGAAAATCTCGGCCAAACCCAAGGACGAGGGGCACGACTACGGCCACGGCAAATACGAGACGCTCGCCACGATCATCATCAGCCTTGCGCTGGCGGCCGTAGGTACGGGTATTCTGGTGAACAGCATCGGTGCGATCCGCATCGTCGTGGACGGAGGGTTGCTGCCCCGTCCGGGTGCCGTGGCGCTGCTGGCCGCCGCGGTCTCTATCGTCGTCAAGGAGATTCTTTACCGTTATACGGTGCGCGAGGGCCGCAAGGTGTCGAGTCCGAGCATGATCGCCAACGCATGGCATCACCGCAGCGACGCCCTTTCGTCGCTGGGAACGCTGGCCGGCATCGGGTGCGCCTATTTTCTCGGCGAGAAATGGCGTATCGCCGATCCGATCGCGGCGCTCGTCGTGGCGGTTTTCATTTTCAAGATTGCGTTCGATCTGATCCGCACCGGACTCGACGAGCTGTTGGAGCGTTCGCTGCCGGACGATGTCGAGCAGGAGATACTGCATATCGTTACGGCGAATCCCGAGGTGCGGGAGCCGCACAACCTGCGTACGCGCCGCATCGGGGCGTCGATCGCCGTCGAGTTGCATGTGCGCGTGGACGGCGCGATGAGCGTCAGCCGCTCGCACGAGCTGACCGTGGACATCGAACGCCGTCTGCGCGCCCGGTTCGGCGAGGGTACGATGATCGCCATTCATGTCGAGCCGGTCAAAGCGCCTTGCCGTGCGGAATAATTGCAGCGCGGCGCGGCGAATTCCGTGAAAATCGGCGTGGCGGTTCACCCGTCTCTTCGGCCGTTTCGCCTTAGCCGTTGATTTCAAATGAAATATGTTTTCGGCCTATTCCGGCACGGATTTTGCAAGTTGTGCAATCCGAATAAACAGACCGGGACATTCCCGGCAGAGTAGAAGGAAATTTGGATTTTCGGAAAAAAGTACTTATCTTGCCGCCGTAAAGGCTCCGGAAACTCCGGGTTTCCCCAAGCCCGAACGATAAAATTATCGACACACACAACATTAAAAAGGATTGCCTATCGGGAAAAGTCTACTCTTAACTACATTTAGGAGACAAGAGTATGAACGTGCAAGTATTAAGTGACCAGGTATTGCTTAATCACTACCTTTCAGGTGACCAAAGTGCCATATCCAAGCTCATCGAACGCCACAGCCGCCGTGTGCGCGACTACATCAATATGATGGTGAAAGACCGTGATGTTGCAGAGGATATCTTCCAAGAGACATTTATCAAAGCCGTGCGCGTAATCGACGACGGCCGCTATACGGACAACGGGAAGTTTCTCTCGTGGGTGCTGCGCATCGCGCATAATCAGGTGATCGACTATTTCCGCGCCCAGCGGCAGAACAAGGCCGTCACCGAAGCCGAAGCCGGATACGATGTTTTGGGATCGCTGCGTTTCGCCGAGCGGAACGTGGAGGACGCCATGGTCAGCGAACAGATCGAGCGCGACGTGCGCGCATTGGTCGAGCTGCTCCCTGCCGAGCAGCGCGAGGTGGTGATGATGCGTTATTTCGCCGGACTCAGTTTCAAGGATATCGCCGAACAGACCGACGTGAGTATAAACACCGCGTTGGGCCGGATGCGCTATGCGCTTATCAACCTGCGGCGGATGATCAAGGAAAAAAATATGATTTTGTGCTGACCGGCACACAATATTTCCATAGGCGCGGCGTTTAGTTAGTACAAAACAAAATTATAAGATGCCTATGGAGGATATAGACAAAAACGAAGTTTCGGACGACGGCATCTCCGATGAAGAAGATCTTCTGCAGCGGGAGGTGATACAGGGTGATGCGGATCTTTACTACCTTCACCACTACCTCTCGGAAGTTTTTCGGAATGGGGATAATTTTTAAGGGTTAATTTTTGATGGGGAAGGGCGCCTCCCGGCGCCCTTCATTTTACCCGGTCGGGTTTCGCGGCCTGTTTTTTGCGCCGGTCCTGTACGGACTTTCAAATTGATTTGCCATGACACGAATCCGAATCAAACGGGTGTACGAACCCGCCGCTCCGGAAGACGGCTGCCGGGTGCTGGTCGATAAACTGTGGCCGCGCGGCGTGCGCAGGGATGCGCTGCATTACGACCTGTGGGCCAAGCAGATCGCGCCCAGCCCTGAGCTGCGCATATGGTATCATGCCGATCCGCAGACCCGCTGGCCGGAGTTCCGGCGCCGGTATCTCGAAGAGCTGCGCAGTTCGCAGGCCGTGCGGGAATTCGTCCGCCGTATCGCCGGCGAAGATACCGTTACGTTATTGTACGCATCGAAAAATGCGGCCGGGAATCATGCGGTCGTCCTGCAGGAATTTCTCGAACACGCGGCGGAGGGGATTACAACCGCCTGATTTCGGTGATGTGCACTTCGCCTCGGCCGGGCAGAGGCTGGAAAATGAAGACTTCGGCCCTGAAGGTCCGCGGGTCCTGCGTGACGGGTTCCGCCGTGCAGACGAATCGGTAATTGGTTCCGGCCACGACCTGCGTAGCTACGCTTTCAGGTGTGTACTTCACACCCGCGAGGTTTGCCGTTACGGTCCTGAAAAGTTTCTTCTCTTCGTCGTTCAGCGGACGCTGATCCGTGTACGCTCCGGTCATCAGGTCTGTTTCTGCCGCTCTCGTGGTTTGTGCGGCTTTTGATTTTTTCGGCTGTTCCGCTGCGCCGTGTCTCTGTACGCCGCAGGCGGAGAACAGGGCTGCCGCAAGGGTGAAAATCACGATCTTTTTCATGTGGGTAGCGTTTGATAGATAAAATTACGCAAAAAAGGGGAGTCTGCAAAACGAAAACGGCTCGATTGCGGGAATAAAAAAGCCCCTCGGTGAGAGGGGCCTGTACGGTGTGGGGGACTTGACTGCGTGCAAACATATCAGCGGTTATCCAGACAGCGGTGTGCCTGCCGCAGCTGGAACGAAAGCGAACAGGCGGCGGTGCCGGCGAAAAGCAGCGAAATGCCGACCCAGATCACGACGGCCGTGGTACCGAATACCAGCGGCTGGAACAGAATCCACAGCGAGCAGAGTACCAGCAGAATCCCGCTGAAAACGGTCCAGCCCGATCCGGGAATCTCCATGGCGTTCATGTCGCCGCCCAGACCGATGGCGCTGAATCCGCGCAGCATAAGCCAGAAACCGAGGAAGATCGGCAGTGTGGCGGCCGAAAGCGCGACGTTGAAGATCAGGATGATACCCAGAATGATTTCGATGATGCCCCCGGCCAGCATCCAGCCGCGGCCCGTGATAAAATGCTTGTTGGCCGACGAAAGCACGACTTCGAGAATCCCCGAAAAGAGCATCAGCCAGCCGAATACGAGCGACATGCCCAGATAACTCTGGGTGGGGTAGACGAATATCAGAATGCCCACGACGAACAGGGCGATGCCGATGATCAGGAGCAGCCACCAGTAACGTACGGCCTGCTTCGAGTTTTCGATCAGTGAGGAAAAATTATTCATAGCATATGGATTTTCCTCTCCCCGGAGCAAATTGCATACCAGAGTCAGAACGCTTAAGTCCTGAGTATGCGTGTAAAAGGCCGTTTTGCCGTGGAACGTCAGGTCTGGATTTCCGTTGCCTGAGGTCGGCGCCTTATCGTTGCAGGCCGCTTCGGTGCGCATTGCCCGGGATGTCGTCAGGGGCATGCGGCGTGTCGTGGGGGCGGGGCGTTGTCAGGTGCGTCGGGTGGGCAGGATGTCGTGCGGGCTACGAACTCCCGGCGGGATAGGCCCGGCGGAACCGGGATAACTCCGTTGAAGTCGGAATAACCTTATCGAATGCGCTGTAACTCCGTCGGACCGGCGGTCAGCGGTTTCTCCGGTTGCAGATCTTCCAGCGGCACGACCTCGCCGATTTCGGGCCGCAGGAGGTGCAGTGCGGTGTCCGCCGCCAATGCCGCTTCGGTCGCCAGCGGTTCGTCCCAGCGGTGTTTGGCGAGGGCATATTTCGAGTGGTGGACGGTCATGATCCGCTTTGCATTCAGGTCCTTTGCTGCTTTGGAGAGTTGGTCGGGCATCGTGTGGATATATTTCCACGCTTCGTTGTACTGGCCGTTTTCGAGAACGGCGAGGTCGATGTCCGGAAACTGTTGTCCGATCCGGGCGAAATGACGGCCGTATCCGCCGTCGCCGCCTATGTAGATTTTCCGGGCGGGCGTTTGCAGCAGGAACGATCCCCACAATGCCTGATTCGGCGACAGCCCGCGCCCTGAGAAGTGACGCGAGGGGAGGCAGTGGACGGTGAATCCGTCGCCGAGCGCCTGCTGTTCGTTCCAGTCCAGTTCGACGATTTTCGCCGGATCGAAGCCCCAGTATTCGAAATGTTCGCCGACGCCCAGCGGACAGACGACCGTGCCGATGCGCTCTTTCAGTTCGCGGACCGTGCGGTAGTCGAGATGATCCCAATGATCGTGCGTGATGACGAGGAAATCGATGGCGGGCATGTCTTCGGGACGGTAGATGTCCGTACCTTTGAACGGGCGGTTGAGAAATGAGAACGGCGCCGCGCTGCAGAAGACCGGATCGACGAGCGTCCTGCGTCCTTCGGCCTGAATCAGGTAGGACGAATGGCCGAACCAGACCAGCAGGTTGCTGTCCGGGGCGAGCGCCCGCAGGTCGGTGCGGATCGCCGGTACGGCATCGTCGGGCCGCAGTCCCTCCTGTTTGCGGAAGAGAAATTCCAGTATGCCGCGCAAACGGCTCTTGTCGCCCGTCATCATCGGACTGGCTTCCAGATTGCGGAACTGGCCGTCACGGTAGTTCGGCGACTGTCGAATGCGTTCGAGCCGTTCGCTCCGGGGCAGCCGTCCGAAACTCGGCAGACGGACGATGACGAATGCGGCGATCACCGCCGCGAGCAGGATGCTTGACAGTATTATCATTTTACCTCTTCTTTTCTTGCCCGACATAATTTTTCGGTTTGTATGGTGCAAATATACTGTTTCTTCCGAAACGGCGCGTATACGGATTACGGTTCGGCCTACCATTATTCCGGAAATGCCTCCGCTGCCGGCTGCCGATGAAATAAAACGTGATGATTAATCATATATTGCGTGCTGCTGTGGGCCGTTATGATTGATAATTTGACTGATTTGTTCTATTTTTTATGATATAATGCCAAAGTTTTATATTTTTGTAACGGATTGTTTCTACAATGTGATGCCTTTTACGTCTTATTCTGAAAAATTATCGGGACCGAGCCGCCGGAATTTGCCCCGCGTTTTGGTCTTGCTGTTCTGCTTCTGCCTGTTCTCCGGATTCGAAGTCCGGGCACAGTCCGCACAGCAGAAAGTCGTGGTCCGGGGCCACGTAACCGACGAGGCGGGAACGCCCCTTGTCGGGGTTACCGTCGTGGAACACGGAACCTTGAACGGCGTGGCGACCCTCTCCGAAGGCGAATTCTCGATCAGCGTCGGGTACGGCGCCGTGCTCGACGTCTCGTGCGTGGGCTATGTGTCCCGCAGTATTCCGACGGAGAACCGTACCGGGCTGGACATCATGCTGGAGGAGGACGTGAAAGCTATCGCCGACGTGATCGTGACGGCTCTGGGACTGGAACGCAACTATGCCGACCTGACCTATTCGGCCGACAAGATCAAGGGAACGCAGCTCACGAACGTCAAGTCTTCGAACATGATTCTCTCGCTCGCGGGCAAGTCGGCCGGCGTGCAGGTGAACGAAAGCTCTTCGGGTGCGGGCGCCTCCTCCAAGGTCAGCATCCGCGGCGTCCGCTCGGTGGCCAGCGACAATCAGCCGCTGTACGTGGTCGATGGCATGCCGATTCTCAACTCTTCGCCTGAGCAGGCCTATACGGCCATCGGGGGTGTCGCCGATGCGGGCAACCGCGACGGCGGCGACGGCATCTCGAACCTCAATGCCGAGGACATCGAGAGCGTCTCGATCCTCAAGGGCGCCCCGGCGGCCGCGCTGTACGGCAGTCAGGCCGCCAACGGCGTGATCCTGATCACGACCAAGAAGGGCAGCGCCGCGAAACGGCAGCCCGTGACCTTCACTTCGAACCTTACGTTCCAGAGCCCTTTCCGCCTGCCGGACTTCCAGAACCGTTACGGGGTGAGCGGCGGCGTCGAAAGCTGGGGTGCGCGCGCCGCGATGAAGGCTTACGACAACGCCGGGGATTTTTTCCGGACGGGCGTTACGGCGATGAACTCGCTGTCGGTCTCTTCGGGCACCGAGCAGATGCAGACCTACTTCTCCTACGCCAATACCGCCGAGCGCGGAATCACGGGGTCGAACCGCCTGATGCGGCATAACTTCAACCTGCGGGCGACGACCGACCTGTTCAGGGAACGGCTCAAACTCGACGGCAACATCAGTTTCATGCGTCAGGTCGTGAAGGACAAACCGGTGCCGGGCGGATTCTATATGAACCCGCTGGTCGGGCTTTACCGTTTTCCGCGCGGCGTCGATATGACTTCCTACCGGGAATATTTCGAGATCTATGACGCGGACCGCAAACTCGGCGTGCAGAACTGGATCGCTCCGAGCGACGATTTCGAACAGAATCCCTATTGGATCACCAACCGCATTCGCAGCAAGAGCCTGCGCAACCGGGTCATGGCTTCTCTGTCCGCCGACTGGAAAGTGACCGATTGGCTGCGTATCCGTGCCCGCGGCAATGTCGATTATATCGACGACAAGGTGCGCCAGAAGTTCTACGCATCGACGGCTCCGGCGCTGGCCGGGACCAACGGCCGCTACATCGAAAGCAGTTATTCGGAAACCCTTTTCAACGGCGAGGTGCTGGCCCTCTTCGACAGGCAGTTCTCGCCCGACTGGACGTTCGGCGCTACCGTCGGGGCCTCCCTGAACGACCGGACGGTGAATTCGCTGCGCATCGACTCGAAGACCGCGTCGCTCTATTACCCCAATGTGTTCAACGTGGCCAATATCGTCATGAACAGTTCCGCCTATGTCGATGAGCAGATCGACGCCCGCCGTCAGATCCAGTCGCTCTTCGCCACGGCTTCGGTCAAATACGCCGAGAGTCTCAATCTCGAAGTCACGGGGCGCAACGACTGGGCTTCGACGCTGGCTTACACGTCGCACGAAGGCAGCGGATTCTTCTACTACTCGCTCGGTGCGTCGTGGGTCGTCGGCAGGATGTTCAAACTGCCCGAGTGGATGTCGTTCGCCAAGGTGCGTCTGACGTGGAGCCGCGTGGGTAACGATATTCCGATGTTCATCACCAACCCGAAGGCCCACATTACGGCGGGCGGGGGAATCAATGCCGCCGATGCGGCTCCGGGCACCGACCTCAAGCCCGAAATGACCAATGCGTTCGAAGCGGGTCTCGAATGACGTTTCTTCGGCGACCGGCTGGGAATCAATGCCACGTACTACAAGACCAACACCCACAACCAGTTCTTCAAACTTCCGGCCCTGTCGGGCGAAGCCTATGCGTTCCGGTACGAAAATGCCGGAAATATCGAGAACGAGGGCGTCGAGGTGTCGCTGAGCGCCTATCCGGTTTACGGCAGCGGGTTCACATGGCAGTCGGTGGTGAACTTCGCGCATAACAGGAACCGGGTGATAAAACTGCACGACGAACTGCGCGAATACGCCTACGGTCCGTCGAGCTTCTCGTCGTCCTACGCCATGAAACTGGTCGAGGGCGGGGCGATCGGCGATATTTACGGCCGTGCCTTCGAGCGCGACGCCGACGGGAATATCGTTTACGAAACCGAAGGCGATTACGCCGGTCTGCCCCGTACCGCGGGCGACGGCAATACCGTCAAGGTGGGCAATGCGAATCCGGTGTTCGCGCTGTCGTGGAGCAATACGTTTTCTTATAAAGGCGCTTCGCTGTCGCTGATGCTGGACTGCCGTTACGGGGGCCGGCTTCTGTCGCAGACCATGGCCGATATGGATTCCTACGGCGTCTCGACCGCGACGGCCGACGCCCGCGACCGCGGTTACGTGACGCTCGAAGGGCGGCGTATCGACGACGTGAAGGGATTCTACAAGCTGGTCGGAGGACGCGCCGGCGTGACGGAATACTACATGTACGACGCCACGAATATCCGGTTGCGCGAATTGGCCGTCTCCTATGCGCTGCCGCAGAAGCTGGTCCGCCGTACGCGGGTGCTGAGCGGCATCACCCTGTCGCTGGTTGCGCGCAACCTCTTCTTCATTTACAACGCCGCGCCGTTCGATCCCGATCTCATCCTTTCGACGGGCAACGACAATCAGGGAATCGAAGTGTACGGCATGCCGACCGTGCGCAGCGTAGGATTTAATATCAAACTGGAATTTTAAACATGAAATGCCGATATACATATCTGTTCGCGGGACTTTGTGCGGTGCTTTTCGGCGCCTGCACGGGTAATTTCCGCGACATAAACGACGATCTTTCCGGCATTGCGGACGGCGAGCTGGAAGCCGACAACAACGGGCTGGGATACCGTCTGGGCATTATCCAGCAGGGCGTCTATTTCAATTACGATTTCGGCAAGGGCAAGAACTGGCCTTTCCAGCTCACGCAGAATCTCAGTGCGGACATGTTTTCGGGATACATGCACGACCCGAAACCCCTGCAGGGCGGGAGCCACAATTCCGACTATAACCTGCAGGACGGCTGGAACAGCGCCATGTGGCAGTTCACCTACTCCTATGTGATGCCCGAAATCTATCGGCTGGAGCAGACCGCCGCTGAGCTGATGCCGCCCTTCTATGCCATTGCGAAGATACTCAAGGTGCTGGCCATGCAGCGGGTGACCGACTATTACGGTCCGGTGATTTATACCCGTTTCGGAGCACAGGGCGCCGAGTATGTGCCCGACAGCCAGCAGGAGGTCTACATGCGCTTCTTCGACGATCTGGATCAAGCCGTGGAAATCTTGTCGGATTATGTCGCGGAGCGGCCGACGGCCGGCGAATTTGCGAAATTCGACCTGCTGCTCGACGGCAGCTATACTTCGTGGCTCCGTTTCGCCAACTCCCTGCGCATGCGTCTGGCCGTGCGTCTTGCGTCGGCCGCACCGGAGAAGGCCCGTGCGGAGTTCCGCAAAGCGGCCGCCGATCCGTACGGGGTGATCGAGGTCAATACGAACAACGCGGCGGTCGAAGCCACGGGAATCTATTCGAATCCGCTCGGGGCGATCAACCGGAGCTGGAACGAAGCCGTTATGAACGCTTCGATGGAGTCCGTGCTGACGGGTTTCGGCGACCCGCGTATCGCAAAGTTTTTCGAACCCTGCGCCGACGATCTCGTTATTGTGAACGACGGCGGGGAAACCGTGACCATTCCTCTGAAAGGACAGTATCACGGCATTCGTCAGGGAACCGCCTTTTCGCATAACTATTATGCCGCCTTCTCGCGGCTTGCCGTCGAGCCGACGACCGAAGTCGTGCTGATGTCTGCGGCCGAAATGTGGTTTCTGCGGGCCGTGGCCGCCCTGCGGGGGGGGAGCGATGAAGAGGCCGAAACGTGCTACCGCACCGGCGTCTCCATGTCGTTCGCCCAATGGCAGGTGTCGGGTGCGGAGCAGTATCTGGAAAACGACGCTTCCGCAGCCGATTACCGGGACCCGATCGCTCCGGAGAACGATATTGCGGCCCGGTGCCGCGTGTCGCCCCGCTGGGACGGGTCGGCGGCCGCCGAGATCAAACTCGAACGGATCATCACCCAGAAGTGGATCGCCATGTATCCCGAAGGCTGCGAAGCGTGGGCCGAGCAGCGGCGAACGGGTTATCCGCGTCTGTTTCCGGTACGGTTCAACCATAGCAAGGGCCAGAGCATCGACACCGAGACGATGATCCGCCGCCTGCCTTTCCCTGCGACGCTCGAAACCTCGGACCCCGAACAATACGAAATGCTTCTGACAGAGCTCGGAGGTCCCGATCATGGCGGCACCCGCCTGTGGTGGGACACGGGGCGTAATTTCTGAACCCTGTTCGTCTGCCGGAAACTAAACGCACGCCGCAAGAGCCGCGTGCGTTTGTGTATTCGGATGTCATGCCCAGTCGCCGTGTTACAATAAAATATTTAATAAAAAGCGCTAACGGTTGTTGTTACTGTTGTTTAGGCTTTTTATGCGAGTCATCTTTGCCGAAAACAAAGCGTATGATTTTTTACTGTATCGATTTTCGGCCCGGTAACGCCTGTACTTTTTACAGGCATGACCGTCGCTGCGATCCGCATATCTCTTTTTGGGGGCTTTCTGAAAAATGCGGCGGGAACGACATCGTTTTAGTGTGTTCCGGTTCGGGTGTTTTTCATGCTGCGATGCGGAACCGCCGGCCTTTCGGTTATCGTTTCCGTCTAAAATCGATACGGGCAGAATTGAAGGATTTCATGGCCAGAGTCCTGTCCGAATTGGGTAAATTTAATAGGGGTAATTCCGCCTCCGTTTAAATTTATTACCCTATGAGAGACAAATCGAATCCTGAGAACAGGATCGTCGTCGTTAAAACGATTGACCGTCTATTCTATGAACCTCACAATGCGAAGCGGTGTCATCTGCGTGCTTATCAGCTGTATACCTATCCGCTTTACGGCATCTGCCCCGCTAGTAACCGGAATTATCTCAAACATTCGGACGAACTGCTGGAGATGTATCCGGTGCCGGAGCATCTGGAAGCTATGCTGCGTCTGGATATCGGGTTAATCAAAGTCATGCCGCCGGCAGAAGCGGCCAAAGTGATGAATTTGTTTTGTGAAAAAGTGGATTACGCTGTCCGGCGTGCAAAGCAGGACCATGCGCCGTTGAATGCCGAGACGCTTGAGAAATATTTGACCGAAGTGGGGGTATCACCTCTGGGGGGCGCGTGGTCGCAAGTTCGAATCTTGTCACCCCGACAAGTGATTGTCAGCCGCTTATGTGAATAACATAGGCGGCTGATTTTGTTTGATGGAACAAAAATGGAACATAAAATCTTTTTATGGCCCTTTAGATGGAGTAAGCTTGCGTATATTAGGTGTACTTCTTGCAGGGATGATTCGAGTACAATCTAAATATTCTGTTTCCATATCCGATCAAATAACGGATGAGGTGATCATCGGAATCGCAAAACCACACGGGGCCGTTCGCTATACTGCCTCTGGTTCCGATAAACGCGGTATCTTCAACTGGTTTCAGCCGGCGATTATTGGCTGATCCTTGCTTCATTGAGCGTTGTAGAACGTATATACGCCCCATCTGTGGGAAGTATATTCGATAGCCCCTCTCAATCGGAAACGATAGTCGCCGGGGAGTATTGGAATTTGCAAAAATATAAACTTATTTATAATTTTACCTAAAGTTATTAAAATTTGGCCCTAATATTCTATTCTGTCGAAATCGGACCGTACAAGTTTGAACAAGATCTCCGCTTATGAAATTCTGGTCATTGGAATTTGCAGACAAGAATCGAATTCATGCTGCTCTGTATAGAAAGCATGTCAACGACCTGTATAATTACGGCCGGGGACTCGGATTCGACGACGAAACCTGTATGGACGCGATCCACGATGTTTTCTGCAAACTGTGCTCGCTGGAAGAAACAGAAATTAAAAAAATCAGAAATGTCAAATTTTTTATATTCCGTTGCCTGAAGAATCGGCTTATCGACATCCGAAAAGCCCGAAAACCATATTTGCTCGGCCAATTCGAGAATCTTCCTTTTACCATCGAAGTAAAAGTACGGGAGAATCAGAACGAAGTGGAAGAGTATGAATATTTGAAATCAAAAGTCAAAAATCTGCTCTCCCAGTTGACGGATAGGCAGCGCGAAGCCATTTATCTGAGATATATACAGGAGATGGAATACGAGGATATCGGGTTGCTGTTGGGTATGGAACCCGGTTCCGTCCGCAAACTCGTGTTCCGCGGAATCGGAAAGCTGAGGAGTCAGGTAGGAACCGACACGCTGCTCTTGTTTACACTGTATCACACTTTATTTCCATAGCAAAGCCATTGCATCTGTAAATAAAATTTCCAATTTGTTCGGAGAGTGTCTACAAATCCGGGTGTAATTCGTCTTTATAGAAGACAAACGAATTTTTCCGGCACTAAAACGACATTGTTCGAATGATGACTCCGAAATATCATAATAAATTTTTCGACAACGCTCTTTTCCTCGAATGGCGTCTCCACCGCTCCGAGGAATTGGACGAATATTGGCAAAAATATCTCCAGACCCACCCGGAAGATGCTCCCGATTTTGAAAGGGCAACGGAAATGTTTTCCCGATTGTCTTTCAACGAATATGAGTTGGACGACGCATCCAAGGAAAAGACATGGACGAGGATCGTATCATCCGTCCTGCAGCGACGGATCAGACGTAACCTTGCGGTAGTCGGCTCTGTGGCCGCAGCCATATTGGCGTTCGTCCTGATCGTGGTATTCTCCGGGGAATGGGAACGCGGGCAACAACCGCTGAACTTATCTTCCGATACGATTCTGGGAGAGACGATTCCTTTGGAAAATATTCAACTGATTTCGGGAGACAATATCATAGAACTGCCCGAATCGGAAACACTCAAAGTCGATGCAGACGGCAGGTTGGCCATTCAGTCGCAGGGCGATATCGAAATCTTCCCGGTGGAATTCCACAAACTTATCGTTCCTTATGGCAAACGCTCGGTCCTCATCATGAGCGACGGTAGCAAAATGTGGATCAACAGCGGATCGCAGGTGGAATTTCCATCGAAGTTCACCGACAAAGAGCGTTCCGTCAAGGTGAACGGAGAGATATATGTCGAAGTAGCCAAGGATAAAAACCGTCCGTTTCGGATACACTCCGACGATTTGACGGTAACGGTTCTCGGAACGAAATTCAATTTTTCATCATATGATAATCGCGCCGACAAGCACGTCGTGCTCGTGGAAGGGGCCGTCGAAGTATCGTACCAGAAAGGAGAGTGCCTCGTGCTGAAACCCGACCAGATGTTCTTGTGCGATTCGGTTGGAAAGACGCATGTCTGCACGGTTGATACATGGGAATACACAAGCTGGAAAGACGGCGTATTCATCTTCAACCAAACATCGTTGCACGATGTTCTCGAAAAGATAAGTAGTTACTACAACATCAAGTTCTGTAATAACAGTTCCCGCCTAATGCAGCTCACCTGCACCGGTCGGCTGTATCTGTCCGACAGTATCGATCAGGTTATGAATACGATCGCCGTTCTGTCCGGCACGACCTATGAACGCAAGGACAACATCATATATATTAACCCTAAACAATAAGCTTATGGAACAAACCTACTACCACTGATCCCCCTATTCCGACAGAACCGTACAGTCTGTCGAAGAAGGCACGGCCATCCGTGTCCGTGCAGGATTTACACAGCTAACCCACTTTCTGCTAATCTATGAAACCGAAAATCGATATTTTCGGCCGGCCGTTTCGCGAAAAACGATCGGTCTGGCCCCAATCATGTGGTCGTTATATTTTCGTATTGATCGTCTGTTTGACGCTCAACTTTCCCCGTCCGCTTTTTGCCCAGAACGAAGGTATAACTATCGATATGAAGGACGTTCCCATACGCGAGGTGCTGGAACGTCTGGAAGAAATCACCGGCTACGCCTTTATATTCAACGACAACAGTCACGAAGGCGTCAAGCAACGTGTGTCCGCTGTTTTTAATAATTGCAGCCTCAATGAAATTCTGTCCACGACACTTCGGGAAACCGGTTTGTCATTCAATGTCGAAGGTAAGCAGGTCGCTATTTATGCTACTCCGACTGCCGTGGAACCGACACCGATACTGCGTTACTCCGGTCAGGTGACGGACGCCAAACACCAACCAATGGCTGGTGTAACCGTTTTCGTCGCCAACACAAACAAGGGCGTACTCACGGATAAGGAAGGACGTTTCTGGATCAAGACGCAGGCCGGCTCCGTCCTGATGTTTTCCTATTTGGGCTACGATACGCAAGAAATCGTGACGGATGCCGAAAAAGGCATGCTGCCGACCGTAATCATGACGGAGTCTGCCGCCGAAATCGAAGACGTCGTGGTGGTCGGATACGGCGTACAGACCAAGGCTTCGACCGTAGCATCCATCACGCAAACTTCGGGCGAAGACATCATGGGCGGAGGTAACGTGAATACCGTATCCGAAGCATTGCAGGGCCGTCTGAACGGCGTCGTTACGATCCAGTCGACCGGAAAACCCGGTGATTCCGCCGCGGAAATTTACATTCGTGGCAAATCTTCGTGGCAGAATACCACCCCGCTCGTTCTCGTGGACGGCATCGAACGTAATATGGACGACATCGACATGAACGAGATCGCTACCATATCGGTGCTTAAGGATGCCTCTGCGACGGCCGTATATGGCGTGCGCGGTGGTAACGGCGTCATCCTTGTAACGACAAAAAGGGGAACCGACAACAGCCGGCCTACCATCAACTTTTCGGCGAACATCGCCATGAAACAGTTTACCCAACTGCCGTACTACGCCGATTATCTGAGTTCGATGAAGGCGTGGAACGAAGCTGCTGCGACCGACAAAAAATGGGATCTGGTCATTCCGGAATCTACGATCAAAGCGTGGGAAAATGCTTTTGCGACCGGAAATTACGGTCCTTACAACGATTATTTCCCGCAGGTCGACTGGTATGATTTCATGGTGACGAAGCCCGGTGTCTCACAGAATTACAACGCCAACATCAGCGGCGGGTCGGAGTGGCTGAACTACTTCGCATCGATCGGTTACCAGTACGACGGCGACATTTTCAACATCGACAAACAACCCGATTTCGATCCACGCAACTACATGAGGCGCTACAACTGGCGGTCGAACTTCGATTTCAAGCCGACCAAGACGACGACCGTATCTGTCAATATCGCCGGTCGTATGCAGTATGTCAACAATTCCATCGACAGCGATTTCGCTAAACTGATGCAGGCTCCTTCGAATAATTTTCCCGTAAAATACAGTGACGGATACTGGGGCGACAATCTTGTCGGGGGCTACAACCCGTACGCCAATTTTAACACGCAGGGCCAGATTCAGGAGAAACGGTTCATCGGCTGGTACGATTTCTCCCTCAAACAAGATCTCGGCGCTCTTTTGCAAGGGCTTTCCGTTCAGGCCAAACTCTCCTACAGCCAGAATACGAGTACGAGATCTTCGATCCGGCGGGGAACACTACACGGTAACGGAGATGCATTGGGCGCCAAATCGACGATTCGTTACAACAGGACATGGGATTATGCCAATCCGATAATCAACGAGGACAATTCCGTCTCCTATCCCCTGCTCACCGAGAAGCGCCATCCGGACGACCAGACCTCGGAAGGGTTGCCCGTATCGGCTTCCTACGACAATTTGAACAATACATCCCGACGGTTATATTATGAATTCGCCATCAGCTATAACCGGAGTTTCAACGACCATAACGTTTCGTTGCTTGCGTTGATGAACCGTCAGATCTACGAAGAGAAAGGCAGCGGATCGACCATGAAGTTTCCGAGTTACCGCGAGGATTGAGTCGGCCGTATCACCTATAATTGGAAACAGCGCTATCTCGCCGAATTCAACATCTCATATACGGGGTCCGAGAAATTCGCGCCCGGCCATCGTTTCGGTCTGTTCCCGTCGATGTCCGTCGGCTGGCGGATGTCCGAGGAACCTTTCATAAAAAAGAGAAACATCGGTAAATGGCTCACGAACCTCAAATTCCGATATTCATATGGTCAGGTCGGCAGCGACGCAGGAGCCGGAAGATTCAACTACGTCGCATTGTTCAATACGAATGGGAACGTGAGCTTCGGAGAAAGCAGCAACGTTGCCGTGGGTCCGACGTATGTCGAAGGCAATACGGCCAATATCAATTCGACATGGGAGACTTCAACCAAACAGAACTTGGGAGTGGAGATCGGACTATGGGACAAACTATCCGTGATGCTCGACCTGTTCGATGAAAAGAGAACAGGAATGCTCATGACTCCTCAGACAATGGCTTTTTGGTTCGGCGCCGATCTACCTTCGGTCAATATGGGAAAGACCAAAAGCCACGGTCTGGAACTCGAAGTGTCATGGCATGACCGGATCGGAAAGAGCGGGGTCTCGTACTGGGCGAATTTCAATTTCGCTACCAGCGAAAATCGCAACGTCTATCGTGACGACCCGGTCGATCTGGACCGCCATCTGAAAAATGCCGGCAAGCCGATTCAATGGCAGCCGCAGTTCCTTTCGGTGGGCAATTTCGGCTCGATCGACGATATCTTTAATTATGCCCAAACGTCCATCAGCGGAACATCGCCGGGATTGCTGGTTCCCGGCGACCTCGTGTACATCGACTTCAACGGCGATGGCATTATCAATGGAAACGACAAAGTAGTCGTCAAGGAACTGAATTATCCGCTGACCACCTTTTCGCTGAATTTCGGCGTGAGCTGGAAGGGTTTGAGTTTTAGTACATTGTTGTATGCTCCGATCAATGTATACAAGCTCGTTCCGCATACGCTGCTGTGGGATTTCCCGCAAAATAACATCAAGGCCCAACCCTCGCTTTCCCGGTGGACCTATGAAACGGCCAATACCACGGGCGTGGTCAGTCCGCCGTCGCATCATGAACGGCAGCACAATGTTCAGGACAATACATACAGTTACAGGAATTATTCGTATTTGAGAATTAAAAATATCGAACTCAGCTACACGTTGCCGAAGAGATGGCAGAAGGCGTTGAGCATGAGCGGGGCGAGCGTATTCATCAAATGCAATAACCTGGCGACGTTTTCGAACGTGGACGATAGAATAGACCCCGAAACCAGCAGTGGAAGTGCCTACCCCATTGTCAGAACCTATACGATGGGCGTGCGTTTTTCATTTTAATCCTCAATAATCCGATTTTATGAAAAAGATATTCATCCTAATCCTGACATCGGCCGCCGTGCTGTTCTCGTTCACCTCCTGCGAAGATTTTCTGGACAAATCTCCGGATCTCGGCCTCTCGGAGGATGACATTGTCAAGGATTTCAAATCCATTCAGGGATTTCTCGACGTCTGTTACACCCATCTGGAACACACGCTGCTGCGCGGACAGCACGGCAACAGCCGCGCGCACGTCTCTACGTTTTCGGACGAATGCGGCGTCACGTTGAACAAATCCGAAGCGATTCCCATTCACTCCGGCAACTGGCTGAAAAGCAAACCCACGAGCGATTTCGAAATCGGAGTTTCGGGAAACACCTGCATCTCGCGGGCTATTAAGTCGATCCGTATTGTAAACAGGGTGCTGGCCGAATGGGAAAAGGTCCCCATGACTGAAGAAGAGGCCCGGAAGATCCGCGGACAAGCTCATTTCCTGCGGGCATGGAATTACTTTCAGTTGCTGAAACGCTACGGCGGCATGCCGAAACTGGACCGGGTATTTACCGGTGACGGCGATCAGAACGTTCCGCGAATGACCTATCATGCGTCGCACGATTGGATGATGGAGGACATTCAGGCTGCTATCGAACTGTTGCCCGACTCATGGGACAGCAACAATACGGGGCGTGTCACCAAACTGGCGGCCATGGCTTTCAGGTCCATGGCACAACTTTACGACGCCAGTCCGCTCATGCAAAACGGACTCGATGCCATCGAGGTGAAGGGGTATGACAAGGAACGGGCAAAAGCGGCGGCACAGTCGGCCTATGAAGCGATCAAGTACATAGAAAATCCACCGGCAGACGTGAATGTCCGGTTGATGGGGCAGGACGAGTACAAGCATATTTTTTACTGGTCTTATCCTCCGATGATGCAGCCCGAACACATCTGGTATAACCGTGATGTGACCAATATTGGATTGGGTACCAGCAACAACCGGCAGCAGCAATCGACCCGTTCTTTCTGGCTTTATACGGAATTGGCCGAAGGACAGGGCGACGACGGCGCCAACTACTGCTGTCCGACGCAGAACATGGTGGATCTCTACGAAAAGAAAGGGTCCGATGGCAATTACTATCCGATTTCCGATCCCAGAGCTGGTTATGACCTGCAAGACCTGTTCGCCGACCGGGACCCGCGGTTCTATAATAATATCCTTACTCCGGGGACCGAATGGGGTAAAAAGAACAGCAACTCGCTCTATATAACCACTTATGTAGAGGGCGACTCGTATGTCTATTCGCAGAACAACACGGTGTCGAACGGACGTCAGATCACGGGTTATCTGTGTAAGAAATTCATCTGGCCGGAGGCCAATCAATTCACCAACGGCTGGACCAATTATCGGTACAATACGGTCTATATTCGCGTGGCACAGGTGTATCTGGATTTCGCCGAGGCTTCATTCGAGGCGACCGGAAGCGCGACGGCACATGTGGAAGGTTGCAATATGTCGGCAGCGGACGCCCTCAATATAATCCGGCGCCGGGCAGGAATCACCGATCTGACGCCCGACCGTCTGGATCCGGACAAATTCCGGGAGGCATATCGACAGGAAAGGGCTGTCGAACTGATGTTTGAAAATCATCGCTGGTGGGACATCCGCAGGTGGATGATCGCCCACGAACTCTTCGCCTCCACGTACCCGATTAAGGGATTGAGGGCTGTACCGCCGGAAGGTCATAAAAATGTCAGTGACAAGAGCTCACTCCAGTTCACCTTCTCAATCATCGATATCACGACCGAAATCAGAAATTTCCAGATGCAGAACTACTGGTACCCGTTCACACAGTCGGATGTATCTTCGATCCCGTCTTTCAAACAGAATCCGGGGTGGTAGAATTCCTATCTAAACGCATGAATCTATGAACCTGTATCGTTTATTACAGACTTTGATACTTGCGGCCGGACTGACGATATATCCGGCGGCAAATTCGAGCGCCCAGAAAAAAAGGGCGCCCCAGATTACACTCAGTGCGAGGATCGTTGATGCTGAAGGCCATCCCGTCCCGCACGCATCCATGACTACGGGCGCAGGTGCCGTCACCGTGCTTGCGGACAGGAGCGGAAGCTTCTCCATAAAAAGTACTAGCGGCGGCATTCTATTGATTGAAGCGTCGGGTTACGAAGATACTGTCATCCGGGCTTCCGTCGATTCGCTGCCAGAGAGAATCGTCTTGACAAAATCCGATTATTTCGATTCGGAGCAGGACCAAATCGAACGGAGCGATTGGCGAAGCACTTTCCGCCGAGATTTTACGGGAGCCGTGAGTTCTGTGGATATCGACAATCTGACGAAATACCCGGATTTGGTGATCTCGAACGGCATGCAGGGCCGGGCTGCCGGGCTTGTTGTCCGTCCTACCACGAACGGTCTCGGAATGAATATCCCCGATTTGTATGTCCGGGGGCTGCACACGACGGGCAGCAATCAGGCGATCGTCGTCGTAAACGGGATAGAGCGACCATTCGAGGACATTCTTCCCGAAGAGATCGAGTCGATTCGCATATTGAAAGATCCCATATCGAAGATTGCATATGGTCCAGCTGCGGCCAACGGCGTCATCTGGGTGACGACAAAACGCGGCGAAGCCTATAAAAGAGTAATCAAAACGACCGTCGAAATGGGGGTTTCCCCGGTTGCGCGAACTCCCGAATATCTCAATTCTTACGATTACGCCCGGTATTACAACCAAGCCCGTATCAATGACGGTCTGTCGAAGTTTTACAGTCCGGAACAAATCGAGGGATACCGGAATTCGGCCGGCATGAACGACTTTCTCTATCCCGACATCGACTTTCAGAAAGAACTTACGCGAAAGTATACGACTTTCCGCAAGGCCGCAGTCGAGTTTTTTGGCGGTAACAAAGCCGTTAAGTACTCCATGGTTGTCGGGTATACGGGGGGCACCGGTCTCGAAAAGGTCGGTAAGAAACAGGACCTCAACAGATTCAACATCCGGGGTAGCCTCGACATCCGACTCAACGATTTCATCAATGTCGTAGCTGGTCTCGGCGGACGGGTCGAGATCAAGAATTGGGGAGCGGTCAGCAGTGCGGCCCTCTATCCGAGTATTTCCCAGCTCCGTCCCAACGAGTACCCCGTTTTCATGAGCGGCGAGGATATCGGCATTCCGGAGCGCGACGACGGAATCCCGCACATGGGTGCGAGCCACAATATCTCGTCGAACGTGTACGGCGACATGATGTACGGAGGGAAGAACTCGGAACGTTACGTATCGAGCCAGACGGATCTCGGCATCGAATTCGATTTCGACAAGTTCGTCAAAGGGCTCAAGGCTGATGCCTACATCACGTTCGACAACTACAACTACACCAAACAGGAGTTGCTTAAATACTATCCCACGTATTCCCGCGAAGTATATTCGGATACGAACGGGGTGCCGTGTATTCGCATTCAGCAACGCCGCAATCTGGATATCGACTCTAAAGACTACACCATCTCCGGCGTTACGGTGAAACGGACTATAGGCTGGCGCTTCAACCTCGCATACGATCACACGATCGGTGAACATAGTTTCTCCGCCATCGCGGGTGTCAGGTATTATAAGGACGAAAACAAGGGGATGGTCCGCGACGATATCGAAATGAACAATACGCTGCGCCTGAATTATTCGTACGACGACCGCTACATGGCGGAATTTACGGCCGCCTACATGGGGTCCAACCGGTTCGACAAGGAGGATCGTCACTTTTTCTCCCCGGCAATCGGTGTGGGATGGATACTGTCGAACGAAAGTTTCTTCAAAGAGACGCGAAATGTCAATTTTCTGAAAATCAAGGCTAGTTTCGGCATTCTCGGCTTCGCGGACAATACCGGATTCGACCTTTACCGCACGGCATGGAAAGAGAACGGTACGGTCTCATTCAACGAACAGAATACGACTAAAGAGTACATCACATCGCTTGTCCGTTACGGCAGCAAAGGTCTCAAGTGGGAATCGTCCCGGGAATTCAACATCGGAATCGAGGGCTTGTTTTTCAACCAGCGGTTGAGCACCGAAATCGACTATTTCCATGAAATGCGCGATAATATCATCGGTACGCGGACGCTCGATTTCGCATCGACCGTCGGGGGATATACCGTTGCTTCGAACATGGGGAAGGTCCGAAATCAAGGGGTGGATGCTACTCTCGTATGGGCGGACGCTCCCACCAGAGCCTTCTCGTATCGTATCGGCGTCAATTTCCTCTATTCCAGAAATAAAGTTTTGGAAGCGGACGAAAGTCCTGCCATCGAGGAATATCGCAAAAGCATCGGACAACCGACTTCGTCCGTGTTCGGTCTTCAGTCTGTGGGCCTTTTCGGGAAAGACGTTCCGTTGGCCGGACATCCGTTCCAGACCTTTGGGTATTATACGGTTGGAGACATCGCGTATCTCGACCAGAACGGAGACAACCGCATAGATGAAAAAGACCGGATTCGTCTTGGACAATCGTTTCCTGCAACAGTATGGGGCGTGGATGCCGAAGTCACTTACCGGGGTTGGGGGTTCTATATGGCGTTCTCCGCAGAGACCGGAGTCGGCAGAGTCATGTCGAGCAGCTACTTCTGGAACCGGGGCGAGAACAAATACTCCGAACTTGTGCGTGACAGTTGGCATCCGACGGAGAATCCGGACGGTACATATCCGAGGCTGACGACGGGAACGGGAGAGAACAATTTTCAGAATTCGTCGTTCTGGTATCAAAAAACCGATTTCCTGCGCCTGAAAAATATCGAATTGAGTTATACTTTCACCAATGCGGTCAAAGACCGTTTCTTCAAGAAACTGAAACTCTTTGTCCGCGGAACGAACGTGTTTGTCATCTCTCCGTTCAAGAAACTGGACCCCGAATTGCCGTTGTCGGGTATTGCCAACTATCCGGCCTACTCGACCTATACCGCAGGTGCGACACTGACGTTTTAACAGATTAAAAAGATGAATATGAATCGACTGAAAATATTTATTTCGCTGATATTGTTGACGGCGCTGTGCTCGTGCGAGGACATATTTGAGAACAAAACCGTCAATGAATGGTCCGACGAAGAGATTTGGCGGATTCCGGAGCTCGCCGAAGGGGTGTTGATGCAGGCATACAGCGCGATTCCCCGGCGTGCGGATAATTTCGACGGCGATTTTCTCGACGCCGCGACCGACAATGCCGTGACTAACGCATGGTCGTCGGCCGTATATGCGGTTGGCGGAGGTGGAATCAGCACCATAAACAACCGGTTGGGTAATTGGTCGGAGTGTTTGTCCCAAATTCAGACGATCAATGAGTTTCTGGAAAAGGGGCTCTCCGACGAATTGCAATACGATCGGACCAGCGAGGAAAACGACCGGCAAATCAAGGAACGTCTCGAAGGCGAAGCCTATTTCCTCAGAGCGTGGTGGGGATTCATGCTCCTGCAGCGCCACGGAGGAAGAACGGCGGACGGATCCGTGTTGGGATATCCTATTTCGACCTCTTTCGTAAGACCGGAACAGGCTATGGATAAGACGAATTATCGAAGAGACACCTATGAAGCCTGTGTGGACCAGATTGTGGAAGACTGCGACAGAGCTGCTTTCCTGCTGCCCGAAAAATATACGGGAAGCAGTTCCATCGTAGGAGTTACGAAACTCGGACGCGGAGATGCGACGGCAGCCAAAGCCCTCAAAAGTAGAGTTATGCTGTATGCGGCGAGCCCGGCATTTCAACCCGACGACATCGTCGCGATTCGTGGCATGGGGCAATTCGAGATACTGAACCGAAGCGAATACGAACGCAAATGGGAACTCGCGGCGCGCTGTGCCGATCAACTGCACCAGTCGAGTGGATTCGGCGATTTCTATGCGTTGAAAGCGACTGCCATCACTTCAGCGGGTACAAAAACGCAGACCGAATTCATATTCAGA
>JAJPZH010000232.1 GCA_021204515.1 Alistipes sp.
GCAGCGTGTAGATCAGGGTGGCGATTCCCGTGCAGATGATGATGGTCTGAATGTCCCAGCCGAACATCGTGTTGAGGGGCAGGGCCAGCAGCAGCAGGATCGAGCCGATGCGCGCCAGCTGCGTCAGCAGGTAGCAGACCGCCACGTAACAGCGCGCCCAGTAGCCGAAGCGCATTTCGAGGTAGTGATAGGCCGAAACGCTGTTTACGCTGCGGTAGAGGGGAATGAATACCTTGGCGGCCAGCCATGTGGCGATGGGGATCGAGAGGCTGAAGACAAAGGGATTCCAGTTGCCTTTGTAGGCGTCGCCGGGCAGGCCGAGAAAGCTGATACTGCTGACGAACGTGGCGAAAATCGACATGCCCACGACCCACGTCGGCAGCGATCCTTCGGCGGCGGTGAATGCGGCCGCACCTTTGCGGCTGCGGAAGTAGAAACTGCAGCCGAAGAGAGGGCGACGCCGCCGACGAAGACGAAAAATACGAGGTAATCGAGTAAGGTTATCTCCATACGGGTTGGTTGTTATAGGTTATCCGTTGCATTTGGCGCCCAGCGCTTCGAGCGCCTGACGAATCCGGGCGCGCTCCTCGGCGCGGAACTTCCGGTAGGGGTACGAGAGGTAGTCGTCGCAGACGCCCAGCAGCGAAAGGGCGCATTTGACGCCTTTCAGGTAGCTCGATCCGTATTTTCCGACGGTATAGACCGACGTACTGATCTGCATGATGCGGTGCTGGATTTCGCGGACGCGGGCGATGTCGTGGGCACAGGCGGCGTCGTACATGGCGACATAGAGTTCGGGGAAAATGTTTGCGCCGCCGTTCACGCCGCCGTCGGCACCGAGCAGGACGCATTCGCCCGTCAGCTCTTCGGGACCGACGTAGAGCGAAAAGCCGGGTGTGTCTCCCAACTGGTAGAGAAGCGTCTGGAAGTAGGTCATGTTGGCCGAACTGTCTTTCAGTCCGACGATATTCTCATGACGGGCCAGCGTCTTTACGGTCGCCGGTTCGAGGAAGACCTTGACGTGCGACGGCATGTTGTAGAGGTAGAGCGGCAGGGGCAGGGCGTCGGCCAGCGCTGTGTAGTACTCGATCAGCTCCTGCTGCGAGGGGGCGAAATAGTAGGGCGGGGCGGCCACGACGCCGACGGCGCCGCATTTGGCGGCATGCTCCGCGAGGCGGATGCTTTCGATGAAGGCGGTGTCGGTGACGCCGACCAGCACGGGGACGCGCCCTGCGACCTGACGGCATACCAGTTCGACGAATTCGTAACGCAGCCGGTAGGTCAGGCTCTGGGCCTCGCCGGTCGTGCCGAGCAGGAAAATGGCATGCACTCCGCCGGCGACGAGATGTTCCGTAAGGCGTACGGCGCCTTCGCGGTCGAGTTCGTCGTTGCCCCTGAGCGGGGTGATCATCGGGGGAATGATGCCCCGGAGTTTCGTGGGTTCCATAGTGTAGGGTATTTAGCGTTTTTTAGTTTATTTATATATTTTATTGTAAATCGTTTTAGCTGGTCCGCGAAAAAAGAGATTATTCCACGGTAAGTTCCGTAATTTCAGCTTCCCGGCCGGATATGCCGCTCTCGACGATTTCGGGCGTCAGTACGATGCGGATGCTGTTGATCGGCTGGTTTTTCTGTTCGATGTTCTTGATCAGCAGATCGAGGGCTTCCGTGCCGAACTGCTCGATCGGCTGCCGCACGTAGGCGACGGCCGTTTTGTAGATGTCGAAGGCCTCGTTGCTGTCGAAACAGGCCATGGCGAAGTCCTGCGGGACGCGCCAGCCGTTGCGAAAAATGGCTGTCAGTCCGCTGGCGGCCAGCGTATTGGTGGCGAATACGAATGCTTCCACATTGCGCATTTTGGCTTCGCGGACGATCTCTTCGATTTTGCCGAGTTTGTCGTGTCGCAGGTGATGGATGTTGATCCGGTTTCCCAGACCTGCTGCCGTCATGCAGAAGCGGTAGCCCTCTTCACGCTCCCTGATATTGGACAGGTTCATCGAATAGGAGATCATTTCGATCCGGGTAAAACCCTGACGGATCAGCGCCTGAGTGGTTTCGACGCCGGCGCGCCGGTTGTTGAGTACGACGCTGCTCAGCTCGCTGCCGGGAACTTCGCGGTCGAGCAGTACGACAGGAATATTCTGCAGGGCGACGTCGCGGATGATTTCGTCGGCGCCTTCGCAGGGAACGATGATCAGTCCGTCGATGCCCTTGTTGCGGAAAACCTCGATCAGGTTTTCGAGTTTCTGCGGATTCTCGTCCGTACTGCCGAACAGTACGGTGTACTTATGTTTATAGGCGCGGTCTTCGATGCAGCGGGCGATGTCGGCGAAAAATTTGTTCGAGATGTCCGATACGATTACTCCGATGGTGTTCGTCTTGCCGCTGCGGAGCGTGCGCGCCGCGTTGTTGGGCTGGTAGTTAAGCTTTTCGGCGACTTCCAGAATCCGCTGCGCCGTCTCTTTGTTGACGCGGTAGGTCTCCTTGCCGTCGGCCTTGTTGTTCATGACGAACGACACCAGCGCGATCGAAACGCCCGCTTCGGTGGCTATATCCTTTATGGTTACTTTGCGTGTCCGCATATTTTTTGCGATTTTTTGCGATATCCGGGAAATTCTCTTACCTTTGCAAAGGTAATTAAAACGTTTTAACAAACAAATTTTTCCCGATTTTTTTTATCCTGCGAAGTGATGGGACCCTTCTGCGAAATCGAAATATCGTCGCCCGCAGTTTCCCGGCAGTCCGGCGAAACCTTGCACCGCATGCAGGAAGTGGCTCATATGCAGGATGCCGGGCTGTCGTCCGGAGAGGTCGTGCGACTTACACCGGGCGGGCTGAGAGCCGTCGGACATGCAATCAAACCCTAAAACAACATAAACCCGTATGCAAACCCAACCCAACTATGTAATAGGAGTCGATTTCGGTAGCGATTCGGTGCGCTGCCTGATTGTCGGTACGGCCGACGGAACCGCGGTCGCATCGGCGGTGGCGGCATATCCTCGCTGGAAAAAACGGCTTTACTGCGAGCCTTCCCGGAGTCAGTACCGCCAGCATCCGCTGGACTATATCGAATCCTTGGAGCGGTGTGTCCGCGAAGCCTTGGAAACGTGCGGCAAAGAGGTGGCGGACAATATCTGCGGCATCTCGTTCGATACGACCGCATCGACGCCGGCGCTGACCGACGTGCGGGGCGTTCCGCTGGCTCTGCTGCCCGAATACGCCGAAAATCCCGATGCGATGTTCGTGCTTTGGAAAGACCATACGGCATTGGCCGAGGCGGATGAAATAAACGATCTGGCCAAACGCTGGAAGGTCGATTATACCCGTTACAGCGGCGGCACCTACTCCTGCGAGTGGGTCTGGGCAAAGATGCTGTACTGCCTGCGCCGCGATCCTGCATTGCGGGTGAAAGCCTGTTCGTGGGTCGAACACTGCGACTGGATCTGCACACTGCTGACGGGCGATACGAAGCCCGAAACCATCGCCCGCAGTCGTTGTGCCGCGGGGCACAAGGCGATGTGGCACGAGTCGTGGGGCGGTCTGCCGTCGCCCGAATTCCTTTCGGCGGTCGATCCGTTGCTCGATATTTTCCGCGGGCACCTCTATACCCGGACCGTTACCGGCGATGAATGTATCGGCGGTTTGTGCTCCGAATGGGCCGCACGGTTGGGGCTGCGTCCGGGGATTGCCGTCGGCGTAGGGGCTATCGACTGCCATGTGGGCGCTGTCGGTGCGGGAATCGTTCCCGGCACTTTGGTAAAAGTGATGGGCACTTCGACCTGCGACATACTGGTCGGTACCTACGGCGAAGTCGGGGATAAGGCCGTGCGGGGCATCTGCGGTCAGGTTGACGGCTCGGTGCTGCCCGGATATGTCGGATTCGAGGCAGGTCAGGCCGCTTTCGGCGATATATACGCATGGTTCCGGCGGATCATGGCGTGGCCGCTGAGCCGGATCGCGCAGGGGGACGAAGCTTTGGAGGAGCGTATACTCGGCGAGCTGACGGCCGAGGCCGAATCGCTGCCGCTGACGGCCGAAGATCCGGTTGCGCTCGACTGGCACAACGGACGCCGGACGCGAATCCCCGCCTGCGCGGGGCGCTCGACGGTCTGACACTGGCTACGTCCGCTCCGGCGATCTTCAAGGCGCTGGTCGAAGCGACGGCGTTCGGTTCCCGCGCCATCAACGAACGGATGCTCGAAGAGGGAGTGCCTATCGACAACATCATCGCTATCGGGGGCATAGCGCGCAAATCCTCTTTCGTGATGCGTACGATGGCCGACGTGATCGGCGTGCCGATCCGGGTACTGGACAGCGATCAGGCCTGTGCGCTGGGGGCGGCGATGTTCGCGGCCGTGGCGGCGGGCGTTCATGGGTCGGTGGCCGATGCACAGCGGGCGATGTGTCCCGGTTTTTCGGACGAATATCGTCCCGATATGGAACGGCATGCAATTTATGATTATCTTTATGCGCGTTATCTGAAACTCGGAGCATTACATTAAATAATGAAGCGGTTTTTCCTGCTGGCGGCCCTTGCGGGCGTGTGGAGCGTGTGGAGCGTGTCGGCGCAGACCGGCACGCTCGGCATGCGTCTGGTCGATCGCGTCACGCAGGAACCGGTCGTCGGGGCCGTGGCCGAACTGCGTTCGCAGGCCGATACCGCCCGGACTCCTTTTTATACGGCTTCCGATATCGACGGGGCGGCGCTGTTGCAGCGTGTGCCGGCCGGTGCGTGGCGGCTGCGCGTGACTTCGCTCGGATACGAAGCCTTGGAGCGCGATCTGCGGACTTCGGGCGGAAAAACCGATCTCGGAACGTTGGAAATGTCGTCCGGCGCCGAAGCGATCGAGAGCGTGGTGCTGGAGGTGCCGGCGCTGAGATCGTCGATTCGGGGCGATACGCTGAGCTACCGGGCCTCGGCCTACAAGGTCACGTTCGGGGCCGACGCCGGGGCGCTGATCGGCAAGATGCCGGGGCTGGAGGTGGCGGACGGCGTTATCGAAGCGCAGGGCCGGACCGTGCAGCGGGTGTTCGTGGACGGCCGCGAGTTTTTCGGCAACGACGTGATGTCGGCCATCCGCAACATCCCGGCCGATATGGTCGAGAGCATCGACGTCTACAATTCGCAGGGCGACCAGTCGGAGTTTACGGGCGTGGATATCGGCGACGGTTATACGGCCATCAACATCGTAACGCAATCCGACAAGCGGCACGGCGCTTTCGGGCGCCTGTTCGCCGGATACGGAATTCCCGACAAATACATCGGCGGCGGCAATGTCAATATTTTCGATCAGGCGCGGAGACTGTCGGTCATCGCGCTGGTGAATAATGTCAATATGCAGAATTTCTCGTTCGAGGATATTCTGGGGGCGACGGATCAGGGGCAGGCCAATGCCCGCAGCGGCAGCGGCAACTTCATGGTGCGGCCGCTCGACGGCATTTCGACGGTGCAGGCCGTGGGCGCGAATTACAGCGACGAGTGGGGCAAAAAAGCCAAAATAACGCCAACCTATTTCTTCAACCGGGCCGACAACCGAAACGAAAGCCTGCCCGACCGGCAGACCTTCCCCTCTTCGGAAAAACTGGTGTTGTACTACG
>JAJPZH010000180.1 GCA_021204515.1 Alistipes sp.
CTGTAAGGATATGTATGATGCTGTGGTAGATGCCGATGCTCTATTATTGGTGACCGAATGGAAAGAGTTCCGAATGCCGAGTTTCGCAGTGCTGGAAAAGACAATGGCAGGTAAGGTAATCGTAGATGGTCGCAATATCTATGACAAGGAAGAGGTCTCTGAACATGGCTTTGTATATTATAAAATCGGATAAGATACGATGACGGTTCTTATAACAGGGGCAGCGGGTTTTATTGGGTTTCATTTAGCTGAAAAACTGCTGAAACGCGGTGATAAAGTGGTCGGCATCGACTCAATCAACGACTACTATGATCCGAAATTGAAGTATGCACGTCTGGCAGAAAGCGGTATTGGAGCCGAGGCTGAAAAATTTGGACGCGAGGTTCAAAGTACAAAATACGCTAATTATCGTTTTTTCCGGATGAAACTTGAAGAACGGGATGCTCTGCAAAAACTGTTTGTAACGGAAAAATTCGATATAGTCGTTAATCTTGCAGCTCAGGCCGGCGTAAGATACTCATTGGAAAATCCGTATGCCTATATTGAAAGCAATATTGTAGGCTTTCTGAATCTGCTGGAGTGTGTGCGTCATAATCCGGTAAAGCATTTTATTTATGCTTCATCTAGTTCGGTTTACGGTGGTAATGCAAAGATCCCGTTCTCGGAAGAAGATCGAGTGGATGACCCGGTGTCGCTGTATGCTGTAACGAAGAAGTCGAATGAGCAAATGGCGTATGTCTATTCGAGACTTTATACAATTCCGACAACGGGGTTGCGGTTTTTTACGGTTTATGGTCCGTGGGGCCGTCCGGATATGGCCCCGATGCTGTTTTCGAAGGCGATCCTAGCCGGGAAACCTATTAAGGTCTTTAACAATGGTAATCTATCTCGTGATTTTACCTATATTGATGATATTATCGAAGGTGTTGTCCGTGTAATTGATAGTAGCCCACAAATAAATGATGGGGAAACTATTTCTCCTAAGGTGTATAATATCGGTTGTGGACATCCTATGTCTTTAATGGATTTTATTCATACGCTTGAAGAACATCTTGGGATGAAAGCACAAATGTATATGCTACCTATGCAAAAAGGTGATGTTTATACGACTTATGCTAATACAACGAGACTGGAGCATGATTTCGGTTATAAACCTCAGATATCTCTCGAAGAGGGGATCAGAAAGTTTGTTGGATGGTATCTGAGTAATCATATAACTGATAATAATGGCCGGATTTAATATCTGTTTCCTATATTATGAATAAATTGAGTTAGTGAAAATAGTCTGTTGCTAATAACTATTTTGGCTTGTTGACTCTGCTTTTTGTATGACTGCGTGATTTGCTATTTTATTAATTATCTGATTTCTATAAATAGTTTTATATTTTTTAGCTTCATATATGCCCGGATCATTAAAGGCTAATTATATATTTAATCTATTGAATACGGTTCTCGGGTTGTTATTTCCGTTAATCACTTTTCCCTATGCTGCACGTGTCATAATGGCTGATGGTATAGGACAGGTAAATTTTTTCAGTTCCATCATTTCTTACATATCGTTATTTACCTGTTTGGGGATACCCATGTATGCGATTCGGGAAATTGCAAGAGTCCGGGATGATAAAAAAAAGTTAAGTACAACCACTACAGAGATACTTTTATTGCATACAGGGCTTACGGTTTTGGGCTATTTTGCCGTAGCTGTTCTTTGTATGACTATTACGAAAGTCAAGGCCGATATTCCTCTTTTTTTACTATTGAGTACAAATATATTTTTTGTTGCCATTGGATGCGAATGGTTTTATCAAGGTGTTGAAGATTTTAAATACATTACGATCCGAGGATTAATTGTAAAAGTAGTATCTGTAATTCTATTATTTGTTTTAGTTCGGACTAAGGATGATCTGATGTACTATGCTGCATATAGTGTTATCGGGGTTGTTGGCGGAAATGTATTTAACTTTATAAGATTACGAAAATATATACGGATACGCCTTTTGCAATTTAGTGAACTACGTCCGTTACGTCATCTTAAACCGGCGTTGCATATTTTTGTATTAAATCTGATTATCAGTATATATGTCAATCTCGATACTGTAATGTTGGGCTTTATGAAAGATCCGACAAATGTTGGTTATTATGTTGGAGCGACGAAATTGACAAAGATGCTACTTGGATTGACTTTGGCGTTAGGAACTGTCATGTTGCCGCGTTTGTCCAATCTTATTACGACAGGGCAAAAGGCAGAATTTGACAGATTGTCGCAGCGGGCAATGGATTTTGTTGTCGCTTTTAGCCTTCCGCTGTTCCTTGGGTTGTTTGTATTGGCTCCGTCGTTAATACGCGTATTATGTGGTGATTCTTATGAACCTGCGATCATAACATTACAAGTTATATCACCTATTATCTTGATTATAGCACTCTCGAATGTTGTGGGTATTCAAGTGTTATATCCGCAAGGGAAGGAGAATCTAGTTATTATGTCCACTCTCGTGGGGGCTATTGTCAATTTTACGCTCAATCTTGTGCTAATTCCCCAATATGCACAAAACGGAGCTGCAATTGCTACTGTCATAGCCGAATCATGCGTAACTATAACCATGATAATTCTGGGGGTAAAATATTTGCCGTTCAAGTTGCTGAACAGAAAATATATTTTCTATTTGCTGGCTGCGATGCTGATGTTTGCCGTATGTTGGGGAATACGCATGAGTGACCTTACCGACTTCGCTACGATTATTATTTCGTTAGTTGTCGGAGTTGTTGTATATGCCGGTATACTGTACCTTGGTAAAGATCCTTTTGCAATGGAGTTTGCAGCTGTTATACGTGCTAAACTGTCGAAATAAATATTACTGAATATGTCCAGACAGTACGATTATTTGATTGTCGGTGCCGGTTTATTCGGTGCAACGTTTGCCTATAAGGCCAAACAAGCTGGTAAGCGGTGCCTTGTCATTGACAAGCGTCCCCATCTCGGAGGTAATATCTATTGTGAAAATATTGAAGGTATAAATGTACATAAGTATGGAGCGCATATTTTCCATACCTCAAATAAGGAAGTGTGGGATTTGGTGAATTCCATTGTTGAATTTAATCGTTATACTAATTCTCCTGTTGCAAATTATAAGGATAAATTATATAATTTACCATTTAATATGAATACGTTTTACCAGATGTGGGGTGTGACGACTCCTGAAGAGGCTCGTCTGAAAATTGAGGAGCAACGCCGTGTGGCGCTGGTTGCTATGAAAGAAGCCGGAGTTACAGAACCTCGGAATTTGGAAGAACAGGCAATATTATTGATCGGAAAAGATATCTATGAAAAACTGATAAAAGGCTATACTGAAAAGCAATGGGGGCGGAATTGTCTTGAGTTGCCTGCATTTATTATTAAACGATTACCGGTTCGTTTTGTATTCGATAATAATTATTTCAATGACAAATATCAAGGGATTCCTATCGGGGGTTACAATAAGTTGATCGAGGGCTTGCTTGTTGGAATTGAAACAAAAGTCGCCGCGGATTTTTTTGACAATCGGACCTATTGGGAAAATATTGCCGATAAAATTATTTTTACAGGAAAGATAGACGAATATTACGAATCCCGTTTCGGAAAGTTGGAATATCGTACTGTTCGTTTTGAAGAGGAAATTTACGACACTGCTAACTATCAGGGAAATGCTGTCGTCAATTACACAGAAGCAAATATTCCCTATACTCGTATCATTGAACATAAGCACTTCGAAATGTTCGGCCAAGAGATTGACCGGATTCCTAGAACAGTTATTTCGAAAGAATATTCAACCGAATGGCGACCGGGTATGGAATCTTATTATCCGGTAAACGATAACAAAAATATGTCTCTCTATTTGCAGTATAAGGCACTGGCGGACAAAGAACTGAATGTGATTTTTGGGGGGCGGCTAGCCGAATATAAATATTACGATATGGCTCCGATCGTGGAGCAAGTGATAAATATAGCAAATCGTGGATTATGAAATTAACCATGTTAGTATGTTGTCATAAGGAAGATATTATGGCGACTGCCGAACCATATATGCCATTGCAAGTTGGTAAGGATATCTCTAAAATAGATTTAAATATACAAGGGGATAATACGGGGGACAATATAAGTTGCAAAAATCAAAGCTATTGTGAACTGACTGGAATGTATTGGGCTTGGAAAAACCTAAAAAACGTCGATTATGTCGGTCTCTGTCACTATAGACGATATTTCGATTTTCATAGGCAGTGCAAACGTGGATTTCCAATAACGGTTTTTCCGACAAAAGATTTCTACAAAATAGATTTGGGAGTCCCGGCTCGTATTTTAAAACAACTTCAGACAGGTATTATTGTAATGCCTAAGGGGATCAATTATGATTGTTCGTTGTTTATGAATTATTGTTATGCCCATGTGAGTGATGATCTCAGGACATTGGAAGCCGTGATCCATGAGATGCAGCCTCCTATATATAGAGAGGCTTTTAATTATATAATGCGTAGTAGTCATGTGCTAAAGCCTTTTAATATGTTTATTATGTCGTGGACAGAGTTTGACAAATATTGTAATTGGCTGTTTCCACTCCTAAACGAGGTTGAAAAACGAATTGATATAAGTCATTACGATACAGTTCAAAAAAGGGTTTATGGATATATGGCAGAACGGCTTCTCAATGTTTATGTCCGTGCGCATAAGATTCCGGTCAATAGTTGTCCAATTATCTGGTTTAATGATAACGCGGAGAATCGGCAATCATTTTTTCGAATGAAAATGCGTCATTTCCTGAATGCACTTTCATTTTATTTTGCTCGTCTTGGACGTTCGGGGAAATAATGTAATGACAGAAAATGTAGATAATCTGGCAGAAAAAGCATGACTCGCTTAATAAAAATATTGTTTCTATTTTATTGTTTGGCGACGGTCTCATTCTTTCAGCCATTCGATTTGGTGTCGGCGCAAGCAACAAAGGCCATATCATACTCTTTATTGATGGGGCTTTTGGTGGTCACTTGTTTATCATCGGTGTCGAAAAGAAAAGGTAATGAACGATTCCGAACACCAATGGTCTGGTTAATGATCTTATTTGGAATCGCTTGTTTTATTCCCACATTATGTAATTTCGATCAATCGGTATTGCAAAGTTTTTCCGTAACGCTTCCCTTTTTTTCTTACGCTCTCTACTTTACAATGCATCGGTTTTCTTTTAATGAAGATTTTATTCATAAAATAATTTTTGCCTTAGCGATCTGTACGATTATTTCGCATATTATAAATCTTATAACATTTCCGGTTATTATTTTCGGGACACCACAGGACGAATACGATTTATCTCGAGGTGGCATACGGTTGGTAATGATTGGATTTAGTTTTGTCGTATTGAGTTTTTTTATTACAATAGATAAGTGGTTACGGACGAAGACCCCGAAATGGGGGATATTTGCAATAGTTTGTTATATAGCCATTTTTCTTTCATACACGCGGCAACACATCCTAATTTGTACATTTTTAGGGTTCCTGATGTTGTTTAACCATGTGCACTGGTATAAAAAAGTAATTATTTTGGGATTAGGCTGTATACTTGTTC
>JAJPZH010000128.1 GCA_021204515.1 Alistipes sp.
AGTTGGTAGAGCACGACACTCTTAATGTTGGGGTCCAGGGTTCGAGCCCCTGAGGGGGTACAGAAGGGGTCAAAATTGATACAGAAAGGCGACAGCCGGGTGTCAAACAAAGACCAAATTATTGTAAAACCCTTGTAGAAAGCACTCTACAAGGGTTTTTTCTTTGTATGGTTACGACAGGCAGGAGAAGCTAAAATCGACAAGGAGAAAAATTCGTCATCGTGATTTCGATTGAATAAGCTTGCAAAAATTTCCCTAAATCCTTTATTGTATTATTTTTGCCGATACATGTGGTATATTTGCATTCCAGTCATTACAAGAAATCATAAAACAGGATTAAAAAGCTCTTGAAATTTCTTCATGCAATGATCGGAGAATAATTGCCATGCTAATATAAGTACGGTAAAAGGGAGTTCTTCGTCAGGGATAATTTTTTACGCTGACCAGAAGTAATTGTACTATTTTCGCAGATCACCGCCCAAAGCTCCCAAAGCCCCTCCCGAAATTCCGGGAAAAATCCTCCTGAAACACGATATTCTCCTCTTTAACTTATATGAAAACACAAAAAATGGCTTTATTTGCTAATATACCACAATTTTTAGCAAAAATTCCATAGGATTCACGAAATTTCCGATGGTAATTTTGTATAACAATCTAAATCTAACCCAAAAAACCAATGAATGCAGGATTCCAAACGGCGGATTATCTGGTCTTCGGCGTCTATGCGCTTATCATCGTCGCAATAGGATTATACGTCTCGCGTTTCAGCAAAGAGAAGAGTTCGTCGGACTATTTTCTGGCCGGCCGGTCGCTTTCGTGGTGGGCCATCGGCGCGTCGCTGATCGCCGCCAATATCTCGGCCGAGCAGTTTATCGGCATGTCGGGATCGGGCTTCCGGATAGGAATAGGCATCGCCGCCTATGAATGGATCGCGGCCGCCACACTGATTCTCGTGGCAAAATACCTGCTGCCGATCATGATCGAGAAGCGAATTTACACCATGCCGCAGCTGCTCAACGAACGTTACGGCCACGGCGTCAGCATCGCCTTCTCCATCTTCTTTCTGTTACTCTATCTCTTCGTCAATCTGACCTCCGTAGCGTGGCTCGGGGCCTTGGCCATGGAGCAAGTGCTCGGTATTCCGATGATGTGGGGCGTCGTGGGATTGTTGCTGTTTTCGGGCATCTACTCGATTTACGGCGGACTGAAAGCCGTCGTCTGGACGGATGTCATTCAAGTCGTCTTCCTGATAGGCGGCGGTCTGGTGGCCGTATACTTCGCGCTCAAAGCCGCCGATCCCTCGACGACGGTCATGGCCGACGGCAGTGCATGGGAAGGCTTGCAGCATGTTTTCCACACGATCCGCAGCACTGAAGGCGACCGCCATCTGAGCATGATCATCCCGGAAGGGACCGTCGTTTCCGACCCCACCACGGGACAGCAGTTCGACATTTCGAAAGATCTGCCGGGACTCGCCCTGCTGCTGGGGTCGATCTGGGTCACCAATATCGGCTTCTGGGGATTCAACCAGTATATCATCCAGAAAGGACTGGCGGCCCGATCGCTGCACGAAGCAAAAAAGGGTCTGCTCTTCGCCGGTTACCTGAAACTCCTGATCCCGCTGATCGTCGTCATTCCCGGCATCACGGCCTATGTGCTGTTCTCCAATCCCCACCTGATTCACGGCCTGCAGGATTCGATCACCACGGCCGACAGCGCCTATCCGTGGCTGCTGAAGAACTTCACCCCGACGGGTATCAAAGGGCTGGCTTTCGCCGCTCTCGTCGCCGCGATCGTCTCTTCGCTCGCCAGCATGATAAACAGCACGGCCACGATTTTCACCATGGACATCTACAAACGGCTGATCGCGCCCGAAGCCTCGGAAAAACGGCTGGTAAGCGTCGGACGCATGGTCGCGTTCTGTTCGCTGTTTATCGCCATGGCCGCCGCCAAGCCGCTGCTGGGCGGACTGGATCAGGCATTCCAATACATTCAGGAGTATTCGGGTTACGTTTATCCGGGTGTGACCGTCGTCTTCGGCATGGGACTGCTGTGGAAAAAAGCCACGAACCGGGCTGCCCTGTGGACCTCGATCCTTACGATTCCGGTCGGCATCGCGCTCAAATTCGCATATCCGGACATGGGCTTCGTCCTGCGCATGAGCTATGCCTTCATCGTACTGGTCGTTATCGCCGTAACGATCTCGCTGCTGGACCGCAGCGAATCCGTACAGGACGACACTTCGAAAATCGCAGGGCGACGCTCCATGATCAGAGCCTCGCGGGTACTTCTGGCACTGGCGGCGCTCTGTATCCTCTCCGGAATTCTTTTCAGCGAACGCTGGGCCAGCTACCATTTCGACGCGATCTACATGCTCGGCACCCTGCTCGGATTCATCGGTCTGATCCTGCGCACCAACAGCATGAGCCGCACCCGCAGCAGCCGGGCCTACACCATAGGCGGCAAGGCTTTCGACTTCACGCCCGGCCTCACGGTCGGAGCGCTGGGCATCGTGATCATCCTGACCGTGATATACGCCGTTTTCTGGTAACAGGATTCATGTCCGATACGACGGTAAAAATTCACTTATATTCTGCCGGCAATCATAAATTCGTATAGGGCAGCGACATATCATCCAAAATTTTGTACGTATTCATATACTAAATCTTATATACCGGCTATTCAGGAGCAAATATAGCACAAGAATTTGCAAAAATCCGATTAGAAACCCAAAATCCGTCATCGTACTTTTGTATAACATCAGAACCAAACGGGCGGATAGCGGCCCGATAAGATTAACCTAATTAAAAAACCAAAACTTCCACAAATGAAAAGCATGCTGTTACAACGAATCCGCCTGTTATATGTATCGGGCTTTGTCGTCAGCGCCGTTTTTATGGCCAGCTGCTCGGATGACGACACCGACAAAAACGCCGTCTACGATCCGAACAAGCCAGTGGTGCTCGAAAGCTATTCTCCCCAAGAGGGCGGTGTAGGGACGAAACTCATCATCCGCGGTGAGAACTTCGGTTACGACCCGTCGAAAGTCAAAGTTCGAATCGCCAACGACGAAAACCGGGAAGCCCGCGTCGTCAGCGCAAAAGGCAACCGCATCTATGCCATCGTCCCCGCGCGGGCCGACACCGGCAAGGTCACGGTAACCATCGGTGAGGGCGAAGAGGCGCAGGAAGTGGCTTTCGAGGAGGAATTTCAGTACGAATTCAAGAAAAACCTCTCCACCCTCTGCGGCGGCGGTTTCAACGCCGAAGACAAAGACGGCACATTCAAGGAGGCGAAATTCGCCCGCCCGCTGCGTCTGGCTCTGGACAACGAAAATCAGAAGCTGTACGTCCTCGAAGCCGATGCCTACAAATGTATCCGCGAGGTAGACCTGATCAATGAAAAAGTAAGCACTCCATGGCGCGCCCCCGGCCTGCACAACCTGCGCACAATCAGTTTCGGCACGACCTGCGACACGCTCTTCGTCGGCGTCGAAGGCTCCTCTTCGAATGTTTCGACCGTCTTTCTGCTGCGCTCAGACGGATTCGTGCGTCACAAGACTTATGCGCCCCGCTCAGGTTCGAACGCTTCGATCCTGAATCCCGTGGACGGAGAACTGTTCATCAACGACTATTACAAAGGCATGGTGCTGCGATGGGACCGCGACAAACAGGAGATGGTGGAACTCGTGCAATGTTTCAACAACAATACCGATTTCACGTACTGCTGGAGCCACGACGGAAAATACCTCTACGCGCTGGCTCTCGGCGGAGCGTCTCATTCGGCCATCGTCCGCATGGAATACGATTTCGCGACGAAAACGCTCGGCGAACCCAACACATGGGTCGGCATGGACGGGCAGCTGGGCTATCAGGACGGCGTAGGCGAAGATGCGCGCATCAACCAGCCTTACCAGATGTGCACCGGCCCGCAGGGCGACTTTTTCCTTGCCGACACGTGGAATCACTGCATCCGCCGCATTGTAGACAATGCCGGAACAGCCACCGTCACCACCTATGCCGGCATCGGGGGACAACTCGGTTTCACGGAGGGCGATCCGCTCGAAGCACAATTACAATTCCCGACCGGCGTTGCGGTCAGCGACGACGGTTCGACCGTATACGTGGCCGACAAAGAAAACAACCGAATTTGTAAAATCACCGTAGAATAATTCGTTATGAAGAAACATATACTATACATACTGGTCGTATGCTCTATTTTGCTGGGGGGGGGAATCCGGCCTCCGCATTTGCTCAAAGCAAAGAGTATACGATCACCGGCACGGTCCTCGATTTGCAGGGACAGCCTATGGTGGGCGTAAACGTCATCGTGAAAAACCAGCCCGGTCTGGGAACCAATACCGACATCGACGGTAAATACAAAATCAGAACCGGAGCCAACGAAACACTCTCGTTCAGCTACTTGGGATATGCGACGCAGGATATTCCGATCGCAGGCAAGACCCGTATCGACGTCAAACTGGTAGAAGATTCCAACGCAATGGAGGAAGTCGTGGTCGTCGGCGCCGGCTTCCAGAAGAAAGCATCGGTGGTCGGAGCGGTCACATCGATCAAAATGGAGGATCTGAAAGTCCCGACCGCCAACATCACCAACTCGCTGGCGGGAAACGTTCCGGGTATCATCGCCGTACAGCGTTCGGGCGAACCGGGCAAGGACGCTTCGGAATTCTGGATCCGCGGTATCTCGACGTTCGGCGCCAACGCATCGGCACTGGTGCTGGTAGACGGCATCGAACGCGATTTCAACGAAATCAACGTCGAGGATATCGAATCGTTTTCCGTTCTGAAAGACGCCTCCGCAACGGCGATCTACGGTCAGCGCGGCGCCAACGGCGTCATACTGGTCACGACCAAACGCGGACAAGCAGGAAAGGTGAACATCAATTTCAAAGCCGAATACGGCATCTCCTCGTCCGCCATCGAACGTGAATTCGTCGATGCGGAAACCTATGCTTCGCTGGCCAACGAAGCCCGCGCGTCGCGGTATCAGGACCCCGTTTACGACGCCAGCGATCTGGAAATCATCAAATACAATCTCGATCCCGACCTCTACCCCAATGTAGACTGGCACGACGCCCTGCTGAAAAAAAGCACCTCGACGTTCAAAACTTCGCTCAATATCAGCGGCGGAGGCTCGACAGCCCGCTATTATATTTCCGGCTCCTACTACAAACAAGGCGGACTTTTCAAGGACTCGCTCAAAGAGAATTACGATACGGACACGAACTACAAACGTTATAATTTCCGGATCAACACGGATATCAACATTACCAAAACCACGATTCTCGAAGCCGGTCTGGGCGGCTGGGTCGTCGATCAGCACAAACCGGGTATGACCACCAACCCCGACGGAAATACCGACGATTTCTGGAAGTCGATTTCGTACATGACTCCGATCACTGTCCCGCTGCGTTACTCGAACGGCCAACTGCCGACCTACGGCACGGACGGATACGGCATATCGCCTTACGTACTGCTCAACCACACCGGCTATTACACGTTCTGGGAAAACAAGGTCGAGTCGAACATCGGACTGAAACAGGACCTGAGTTTTATCA
>JAJPZH010000003.1 GCA_021204515.1 Alistipes sp.
TTATAAGCGTCTTTATTTATGCGGTTTAAAGTCGGCGTAATTATTCTGAATTATAATAATATTGACGATACGATAAATTGTATCGAATCGGTCGTTGAAAACTCCGATACGGACGGTTTAAAATTCGTTGTCGTAGATAATGGTTCGAGGATTCATGTTGTCGAAGCTGTAAGAAATTATTTAAAAAAAAGATTCTTATCCTATACAGAAGGCGGTGAAGTTCCCGGAATGAAGACTCTGCCTCAGATGACTTATTTATGTTTGTCAGAAAATTTGGGGTATGCACGGGGGAATAATGCGGGCGCTGATTTATTATATAGTGATCCGGAAATAAATCAAATCCTGATTCTGAATAATGACATTTTATTTACATCCGATATTATTCCTGTTTTGCAGAAAAATTTAGAGATCTTACCGGATGCAGCTATTATTTCTCCATTATTGTATAAAAAAGATAATACCTCGATAGATTACAATTGTGCAAGAAACGCAGCATCGTTGACTCAATTATTTTTTGCGAATTTGTTTTGTGGGAGGAATATATTAGGAATACGGAATCGCTATCTCCGGAAACAATATGTTTTAGGTACACAACCGTTTCAGTCCGGAATAATAAAAATCGAATTACCGTCTGGTAGTTGTATGCTGGTCGATAAAATGCTATTTCAGCAAATAGGATCTTTTGATCCCCATACTTTTTTATATTATGAGGAAAATATATTATGGGCTAAAGTACAACGTTTAGGGCTGAGTAATTATATTGATACTACTGTTTCTTGTATTCATCTTGGTGCGGCGACAACCCGGACGCAAAAGCCCAATAAATTCATATCGGAATGTTCAATTCAAAGTTTGGATTATTATCTGCGTAATTATACAAACGCCGGTTGGTTGTATTTGTCATGCATGAAATTATTTTATCAGATAACACGATTAAAAATTCGTTTGAAAACTTTATACTCGTCCTAGTACGGCTTCCATTAATATTAAATAATCTATAAGAGATCAATCATGGTCCTTCTGTATAATTTACGAGGTTGTCAACCTATTAAACATATCAAATTTCATGGTGGCGGTAGATATGGTGAAGTTATTTTCATGACGCTGGCTGAAAAAATGGATTTTATAGCATGTTATTATGATGCAAACATTTATATAAACCCTGACATTATAGATATTTGTAAGTCACGCAACTTTAAATTGTATGATTCTAATTCGTACTCTATAGCAGAGGTTATGAAACAGGGCGATTATCTTCTATATAGCCCTCTTGTACCTTTTGATATAATCAACTTTCCTTCTCATTGCAAATGTATTGTAACAGTTCATGGATTACGCTTTTTAGAGACCCCTTATGATCGGTATATGTTTGCATATTGTTCTCCGTATGCGATAAAAGAGAGGATAAAATATTTATATGATAGATATTTGACTGCTATTGGTCGGGCTAAATATAAACGTAGATATGAGCAGTTATTTAATCGGGAAAATATTAAATACATTACTGTTTCCAACCATTCCAAATATTCTCTTCTCTCGTTTTTTCCCTCTTTGGTGCCGGATTCAATTCGAATGTTCTATAGTCCGGCTATGGCGTTGCCTGTATCTTCTTCAATGGAGAGGTTTGGTAAATATTATTTGATGACGAGTGGAAATAGATGGATAAAAAATACAATTCGGGCCATTATTGCTTTTGATACGCTTTTTTCAGAACGTCCTACCCTAGAGGGAAAAGTTGTTATTACGGGAATAGATTGTCCGAAATTGTTCTATAAATATATCAAAAATAGGACTCGTTTTATTTTGCTTGATTATGTGTCATATGAAAAACTTGCGTCTCTCTACCAAAATGCCTATCTATTTGTTTATCCCTCGCTTAACGAAGGTTTTGGATATCCTCCGATAGAAGCAATGCAATTTGCAACACCTGTTATTTGTTCGGCAATCACATCTACGACAGAGATTTGTGGCGACTCTGTGTTGTATTTCAATCCTTATAGCATTGATGAAATAAAAAATCGTATTCTGATGATGGAAAATCCGGAAATCCGGAAATTTTATGTAAAAAAAGGAATTGAGCGCTATAAATTTATTGCAGCGGAACAGAAGCAGGCTCTTGATGATGTTACAGAGTTTATCATATCTCAATTGTAAACTCCCATTATAGTACGAGAGATCAAGTTTTATTTCCGATAGATTCAATGTAGGTTTTTATATTCATGAGGTAATAGTAAAACAGATGTTATACAAAATATATAGAAGAATTATTATCAGCTTTCTACCGAGTAAGTTATATGCTCGTCTTTTGGGTGTGAAGATTGGACCGAATACTTTTATTGCAACGAAAAATTGGAGCTGGGAACCTTATCTTATAACTATCGGTAGTAATTGTCAGATAGCTAACGGTGTTCACTTCCATACCCACGGGGGGGGGTGCTATTCGCTTATTTGTTCCGGACTTCGATGTTTTTGGAAGAATTGAGGTTCAGGATTGGTGTTATATAGGGTGTAATAGCCAGATCATGCCCGGGGTAACCATCGGAAAGGGCAGTATTGTCGCAGCTGGAGCAATCGTGACCCAATCGGTGCCTCCATATTCAGTAGTCGGAGGAAATCCGGCAAGAATAATCGGCTCAACGCAAGAATATATGACTAAAAATACAAAATATAACCTACATTGTAAGCGTATGGGGCGAAGAGAGAAGATGCGATTCTTGCTTTCTGTTGATGCCTCAAAACTCATTCGGAAACCTTATATGAAATAGATTCATCCGATGTTCAGATATTTTTCTTTTAAACGATTGCTCCGGTATATCTGTCTGGCACTTTCTGGTCTGCCGATGCGAGGGCACCACAGGTGGGTTTTTCTGAAATGGGCCGGGGTGAAATTTACGCAATCCCCCTCCCGGGTTTTTATCTATAGTAATGTTAAAATAGATACTATCGCTCCTGAGAATATTACGATAGGAAATAAAGTCACAATCACCTCCGGTGTGAAAATTCTTACCCATTATTTGGATACTAATCAGCCAGCGTACATTTTCGCATAGGATATGTTACTATCGAAGACGATGTTTTTATCGGAATGAATGCAATTATATGCAATTCGGTTACGATTGGGCGGGGGGCTGTCGTTGGAGCAGGAGCTATCGTTACAAAAGATATTCCGCCATATCAAATTTGGGCTGGGAATCCGGCTCGCCACATCAAGGATCGGGCGCATTAAATCGCATATGGGAAATATAGCCATATTTATTCCGAGTATTAAATCGGGTGGGGCTGAAAAACAGGCCGTGCTTCTTGCCGAGGTATTATCCGGGGAGCATAATGTCCATTTTATTTCGTTTTATGGAACGAGTAATGCTTCGCACAGCAATATGGAGATGCTGGAAAATTCGACCGTTTCCATATATATGTTGCATGGGAATTTTTGGACTAAAATCAAAGAACTGAGACGCATATTTATAAATAATTCGATTGACACGGTATTTAATTATCTAACATATTGTGATGTCATCGGTTGTATCGTCGCAAAAATCTCCGGGGTTCGAAATATCTACAATGGAATCCGAAATTCACGTCTTCCTATTCCTAAATACATCGTTGAAAAATATTGTAGTAATTTTTTAGCTTCGAAAACGATATTTAATAGTTATTCTGGTTATGAATATTTTGTAAACCATGGATTTTGCCGAGACAAAGGTTTGGTGATCCCAAATTGTTTCTACAAAATAGCTACACCTATACGGCGAGTTGATCGAGAGGTAAAAACAATCATTGTGATTGGACGTTTTGTTGAACAGAAGGATTATTTGTCTGCGATCAGAACCGTGGCGAAGTTGAGGGATGTCAGATCTGATTTCGAATTTTGTATTGTAGGGTATGGTAAACTTGAGATGCAGATTCGGCAATGGATAAAAAATTATGGGATAATAGATATAACACGCATTTTGATCAACCCGGGAAATATTCCCGAATTACTTAAAAATGCAGATATATATTTATCTACCAGTCTTTTTGAAGGCACCAGTAATTCGATTATGGAAGCGATGAATTGGAGTTTGCCGATTGTTGCTACCGATGTCGGCGATAATTATTGTCTTGTTGGCAATCATGAGAATGGGACTTTGCACAAAATCGGTGATATTGGTGCTATGGCTGCCTCATTGTCCGCTTTACTTGACGATGTCGATCTAAGAATAAAATATGGCATAGAGAGCAATAAGCGGCTTGAAAAATATTATTCTCGTCAAATTTTTATGGCCAATTATTTAAAATTATTAACATGAAAATCGCATTTATCGGAGGACGGGATATCCATAAATTAGGCGGAATAGAAAACTATATGTACAATTTGGCGACAGAACTTGTGAAACTTGGACATGAGCCTGTTGTTTATTGTGAAAGTGACCGTAATGAAAAAGAGTTAGTAAATGGATTTTGTGTCATACATCAGAAATCCATTGGAGGTCGGTTCTTGTGTAAAATTCTGCTTTCATATAAAGCAACGATTGGGTCGATATTCTCTCACCAACATTTCGACGTGTATCATTATAATGCTTGGCCTCCGTCGTTAGCATCTTGGGTCCCTCGGCTGTGTGGTAAGATTGCAATACTTCAGGGCCACGGGTTAGAGTGGAAGCGGACAAAATATTCGCCTGTACAACAGCGAATCATGAAGTTTATGGAGTGGGTTACTGCTAAAATGAATAATCATCTTACAATGGTCAGTCAGGAACAAAGTGATTATTTCTCCGAGCACTATGGAAAACATTGTACAACAATTTCGACTGCAACTAATTTGCCGAAGAAACCGATTAAAAGTGGGATTCTTGAAAAATATGGACTTCGCCCAAAACCATATTACCTTTATATGGGACGGCTCGTACAGGATAAAAATCCCGATTATTTGATAAAAGCGTTTAAGCAAGCGAATCTTGCGGATAAAAAGTTGGTTATTGCAGGTAGTAACGATGTAATGCCTGAGTACGTTCAATATTTGCGAGAGTTAGCTAAAGAGAGCGAGTCGATCATTTTTACGGGAGCTGTATATGATCGGGATAAAGATAAATTGCTTGAGGCATGTCTTGCATTTTGTATTCCGTCAACGATCGAGGGGCTCTCAATTACATTGCTTGAAGCGATGAGTCATGGCCGTATTTGTATCGCTTCTGATATTCCTGCTAATAAAGAAGCTTTGGGTGATAGTGGCGTGTGGTGCAAGTATGAAGATGTTGACGATTTGGCAAGTAAAATTATTTTCGTGGCTACTAATTATGATAAAATAGCTTGGCAGGAGTATTATAATCTTAAACGGATCAAGGAGCGTTTTATTTGGAGGACTGTTGCTGAACAATATGCATCTTATTTACATCGAATTGTGGTTAATTAATCTTAATATATTATGATATGAAAGGGCTAGTATTAGCGGGCGGGAGCGGCAGCCGCCTGTATCCGATCACGAAAGGTGTCAGCAAGC
>JAJPZH010000157.1 GCA_021204515.1 Alistipes sp.
GCTGTGCGCTTGGAGTTTTTCGGATTTTTCGGGGCGTGCCGGAAGCGGAGGTGTTGCCTTGTCGTTTTCCCGGAGCGTGGGGACCGGAGCGGAAGTATCTCCGGCGTCGGATGCCATTGTTGCCGCTTCGGCTGCCGCTTCCGTTGTTGCGGCCGTTGGTATTGCCGACACTCCTGTTGCTGATGATGTCGCGGCTGTTACTACTGTTGTCGATGGCGTTGCGGCTGTTGTCGTTGCCGCTTGTGCTGTTGCTGCCGTTGGTGTCGCCGACGCTTCCGGTGTCTTTGTTATTGTTTCTACCGTCGTGTTTGCCGATTGCGGGGGCATCTCCCCGCTCTCCGTTTCGATGCGGAGAATGCGGTGGAGGATATGGCGTCCTTCGCAGCGGAACAGTACCACGTCGCCCGGTTGCAGTGCGGTGCAGCCGGCGGATGTCGGCGGCGGAGTCGTGGATATTGCGGCCTTGGCTGGGGGCGGGAGCGTGCCGTTGTTCGGTTGCTGGGAATTGCTGTTGGCTGGGGGCATGCTTTTTTTGTGAGCCATATGCGCTGCGGAGTGTCCGGTGTATCGGGCGATCGGGGTCAGTACCGCGATGTCGCGTTCGCTGCGCAGCAGGGGCCGCATGCTGTGGCCTTTCATGCGGATCTGTACTTCGTGTCCTTCGGCGAGCATCGCTTCGACCTGCTCGAAAAACAGACGGTTCGAAAGCAGCATCACGAACGGGGATTTGCGGATTCGCCGCCGAAAATCGTGCGGCAGGCCAGTTCGGCGGCCGCGGCGTCGGGCAGGCATTCGAGGTGGTAGACCGGAACCTGCGCCACGACGGCCGAGACGGTCGCGCATACGGCGTCTTCCAGCGTTTCGTCGTGGGCGAACGACGGCGGGCACGAGGGCAGCAGTGCGCCGATGGCCTCGATCGCCCGCAGGCGGCGAATCCGGTTGTGCGGAGCCTGCGACAGCCGCACGATAGCCCGGATCGGGCAGCTCAGGTTACGGTAGCAGGGCGTTTTGCCGCTCCACGGCGCGCCGAAAGCCAGCACGCGGAGCCGGGCGGAGGATTCGTCGGCCGGGGGCATCGCTTCGGCATTCGCCGGGGTTTCCGCCATGATGCGGACGATCGGACTGTCGTCGTTGAGCAGCTTCGCGCCGGGGATATGTTCGCGCCACAGGCGGGTATGGGTGCTTTTGCCGGTGCCCGATTCGCCGAGGAACAGCACGGCCCCGCCGTTCAGACAGATAACCGACGAATGGATGGCTACCGCCTGCCGGGCTACGGCGGCGATGTTGAACATCGACCACAGTCCGAAGCGGAACAGCGCCGGGTTATGCCGCAGGGTGACGTCGGTCGTGACGAGCGGAGCGTCGAACGCCTTGCGGAAACGGGCGGAAGCGCTGCCGTCGCGGGGTGTCATGGTGAGCAGGTAACCCGCCGCATCGTGTCCGAAACGGCAGTCGGCGTCGGCATCGGCGAAATCGAATTCGTCGAATTCGCGGTAATTCTCCGCTTCGCGGATTTCGCCGCGGATTTCGACCGTCAGCTCCGCCGGGCCTTCGTCTGCGGCGGCGAAGGGAGCCAGCGCCATGCCGAACGGCCCGGCGGTGAACTCCTGCGGGACGGCGATGCGTATGCCTGCTATGATGTATTCCATATTATTCTCCTATTGTGATGATTCGGGTGCAGTATTCGAGCGAGCTTTCGCGGTGGGCGATAACCACCAGCGTCAGTCCCTTGTCGTGCGCCGCCAGTTCGGCGATCGAACGGTTGATCTCCTCCTCGGTGCGGCTGTCGAGCGCCGAGGTCGCCTCGTCGAAGAAGAGTACGTCGGCCCGGCGGTAGAGCGCGCGGGCGATGCCGATGCGCTGGCGCTGTCCGCCCGAAAGGCGGCAGCCGCATTCGCCGACATGGGTATCCATGCCTTTGGCCAATCCCGATACGAATTCCCCGAGTCGGGCGGCTTCCAGCGCCTCGGCCACGCGGCCGCGGTCGATTTCGCCGTCAGGGACGCCCAGCGCGACATTGGCCGCGAAACTTCCGTCGGCGATGAAAAGGCTTTGCGAGACGTAGCCGATGCGGTTTTGCCATGCGCGGCGATTGGCGGAGGTGAGGGGCGTGCCGTCGATCGTTATTTCGCCCCCGGTCGGTTCGTAAAGCCCCAACAGCAGGTTGAAAAGCGTCGTTTTCCCTGCGCCCGATGCGCCGCGGATGCCGATGCGTTCGCCTTTGCGGATCGAGAGCGTAAGGCCGCGGAAAAGCTCGTGCCCGTCGTCTGCGAAGCGGAAGCCGAGGTCGTGAACAGCGATTTCGCGTTCGAACGGTAGTTGTTCGGGGGCACACGGTCCGGATGCACTGTCGTTCGAACCGGATTCGGTCGGTTCTGAGGTGCCGGGCCGTTGGGCAGGGGCTGTTTGTCCGTAAGGAGCCGTTCGCCTGCCGCAGGCGGTCTCGTCGCTCTCCGCCGCGGAATATTCCGACGACGGGATAGCGGCAGCGTCAGTGTGGGGGCCTTTCCCGGCTCTCTCGGCGGCGTCGGAGAGCGTGTCCGGCGATGCGGAGGAAGATTTGTCCTCGGCCGTTGCGTCGCGCAGGATGTCGATCGTGTAGCGGTTATACTTGATCGAGGTCCAGCCCGCCATGATGTTGCGCACCGAAGGCATCAGACGCAGTGCGGCTACGGCGAAGACGCCGAAGAGCAGCTGTGCCCGTCCCTCTTCCGCGCCCAGACTCAGCGCGACCAGCAGGGCCATGCCCAGCGCCAGTCCGATTTCGGTGAAGGTCTGCGGCAGCATGCCGATCGCCGTTTCGCGCAGGCGCGTGCGAATTACCTGATCCATCGCCCGGTCGAACGAGCGGAGCATCATCGGAAAAGCGTTGTTTATTTCGATGTCGGCATAGCCGCGGAAGGTTTCGGCCACGAGCCGCGCCTTTTCGCGCTGGGCCTTGTTTTCCAGCTCGCCGTAACGGTTGATGCGGTTGCGCACCAAGCCGTAATAGATCCAGACCGAGGGCAGGAAAACCGCGACGGCCAGCACCGCTGCAACGGGCGCGTACCAGAGCAAAGCCCCGAACAGCAGCGCCAGCAGCATGGCTTCGGCGGCGATGGCGGCGGCGGGTTTCAGCACCCCGGCCGTGAATGCCAGACAGACGACATTGACGTTGCGGGCCAGTACGGCCGAGTTCGACGATTTGACGAACGGCAGTCCCCGGTCGTGGTAGGTGACGTAGAGCCGCCGCGAAAGGGTGCAGTAGAGGTCGTAGATATAGTTGCGTTCGACGCGCGCCAGCCAGAGATTTATCAGGCATTTGAGGACGATCACGGCCACCACGGCGGTGCAGACCGCCAGCGCGAAACTGCGCGGCGACGTGAAGCCCAGCGTCGCATAGACGCGGGCCAGCGGGCCGCCCTCCGTGAGACTCCCGGCGTCGAGCACCAGTGCCAGCACGGGCAGCAGCACGGCCAGTCCGAGGAAATTCAGCCCTGCGCGCAACAACAGCGTGCAGGCCACGCCGAAGCCCCTGCGGCGGAATTTGGACGGTATGATGCCGATGATTTCGTTCATGTCATTCCTCCACTTTTTCGATCCTTCCCAGCTTTACGTACCACAGATACCCTTCGGTTTCGGTATAGCCCATCTGCCGCAGCAGAGCGAGGTATTCGCGCACCTGACGGCGGTAGCGTTCGGGTTCGCGGCCGCCGAACTTGTAATCGACGACCACGGCCCGCGTGCCGCGGATCATCACGCGGTCGGGCCGCCGCGCGGAGGTGCCGCCGGGGATGATGATTTCGTTTTCGTTGCGTACGCGCTCCCAGTTCCCGCCGAACCATTCGCGGGCCGCGGGGTGTTCCAGCGCCCGGGCGATCATCCGCCGCAGGGCGGCGGCTTCGGCGGCGGAAAGCGTGCCGTCGGCCTGCATCCGTTCTACGGCGAGACGTATCTGCTCCTCGTCGTCGGCGTTTTCGAAGGCCTTGTGCATCAGGATACCGAAATTGCGGGGCGAAAGCTCCACCTCCTCTTCCTCCTCGAAATAACGCTGCGAGGGCAACCTTAGCCGTAGGTCGGCACGGGCCGTGGGGTAGTTCTCCAGCACGACGTGCCCGGCGCCCGATCTTTTGTCCCCGTCGGCGACCGGGCCGCGGAACTGGCCGAATTCGAACCGTTCGCCCGTTTCGGTGACCGTGTAACGCCCTTCGGCACTGCCTGCGAGGGCTTTGTCGCCGTCGGTCGCGATGCTTTGCAGCAGCAGTCCGCCGACGGTTTTGCCGCCTTTCTGCGGCACGAAGATATGCAGCGATTCTGCGGCGCGCGTCAGCGCCACGTACAGCAGGTTTATGTTATCGACGTGCGAATAGACCAGTTCCCGGTAATATTCCGCCGAGAAACCCGATTCGGCCATCGACTTCTTGTATTTCACCGGAAAGCGTCCCACGGCTTCGGCGTCGCCGCGCGCCTCGGCCCAGACGATGTTGGTCACGTTGCCGCCCGACTTGGGATCCAGCTGCCACGAGCAGTAAGGGATCAGCACCACGCGCTTTTCGAGTCCCTTGGCCTTGTGGATCGTGGTGATCTCGACGGTCGTTTCGCTCTCCTCGACGCTCAGCGAACGGTTCTGTCCCTGCTGCTCCCACCAGTCGAGGAACAGTGCGATATCGGCGATTTTGCTGGCACAGAAGGCGATGATCTGTTCGTGGATCGCCTGCAGGTAGGCCGTCTGCTGTTTGTCGTCCTGCAGTCCGTGCCGCATGACGATACGTTCGAACGCCTCTTCGGGCGACAGCAGGCGGATCGAGCGGAAGAACGTTCGTTCGTCGTCGGGGAGCGGGCTGTCGAAACCGCGGCCGAGATAGTGGTTGTAGACGGCGCGGTTCAGCGAGTCGTCGGGGTTGAGCGACAGCCGCAGGGCCGCGGCGATGAACGAACTGACGGGTGCGTTGCCCACGATCAGCGCCTCCTGTGTCATCACGTCGAAGCGGTAGCGGGGATCGGTGTTGCGGCGTTTGAAGCCGAGCAGTTCAGCGGCGACTTTCGCGCCGTCGGTGGCTCCGCGTACCAGTATCATGATGTCGCGCGGCCGGAATCCCTTGTCCAGCACCTCGCAGATGCGCTCCACGACGGGCGGCTGCTCGGCGAAGGTCGAGACCGAGACATAGCCCGGCCGGTCGCTCCGGCGGCGGGGAATCTGCGCGTGTTCACGGTAAGCGTCGCGCAGGGTGTCGCGCAGCGGGGCGGCCGCCGCGGAGTCGATGCCGCCCTTCGCCGCCGCTTCGTCTATCGCCTCGTTCAGCGCCCGGTTGTCGGTCTCGACCACACGGCCGATGATTTCGTTGTTGAACTCCACCACGGCGGGCAGACTGCGGTAATTCTCCCTGAGTATCTCCACTTCGGTACTGGCCGGGTCGAGCTGGGCCTGCGCCTGCGAGTGGAGGATTTTCCAGTCGCCGCCCCGCCAGCGGTAGATCGACTGCTTGCTGT
>JAJPZH010000091.1 GCA_021204515.1 Alistipes sp.
TCACCCGACACACCCTGAAACCCCCAATAAAAAAAACGGAGCCGGCATTACGCCGGCTCCGCTCCAAACTATTTACAGGTATTTACTCGATCGTACCGATCTCGGTCTGAGTCAGGTTCGGGTTCTTGTTCATCGCCGTATTGCTGATCGGCCACAGCAGGATATTCTTCTCGTTTTCACGGCCGACAAGACTCGGCACCTCGTCGAAAACCACTCCGAGACGGATAAAATCCCACCAGAGCTTACCCTCGGCGCAGAACTCCTTCTCGCGTTCACGCAAGATCGCGGCATCGACCTCCTCTTTCGTAAGCGTCTTGGGGTAGAAGTTGGCACGACCGTAAGCGCGCTGCGCCACCAGATTGAGCGCATCGACGGCGGCATCCTTCTGATTCTGGTCGTTCTTGATCTCGGCATCGAACATCAGCAAATCGGCATAACGGTAAACGATGATGTCCGAATCGAAAATGCGCGCTCCCTCGTTCCACGTGCCGGCATACTTGTTGATCCAGCGGTGCGTGGTGTTGTTCTTCTCCACGTCGAGGAAGAAATCGTAGCTTACGCGCGCACGGGAATCCTCCACGCTGACGCCGTTCACGGTCGTCTCGTCGATCACCTCGCGGAAAGCCTCGGTAAACATCGCCCACTGCTGATGGCTTCCCACCTTCACGGGATTCTCGACGTATTTCTCCGAAACATACTGAATGGCGCAGAGCCAGTCGGACTGGAAACCGCCCTCCTTCTCGTCCTTCTTCATGCTCCATGCGAAGAGCACTTCGGGATTGAGCTTGTTGGTCACCGAGAATATGTCGGCGAAATTGCCGAGCAGCTGCTTGCCGGAGGCTGCCGCCGCGGCCAATGCGTTGTCGCAGGCCGTACGCGCATCGGCGAGCGCCGTAGCGTCCTTGCGCACCTTCGCCATCCACAGGTAGTAGTCCGTCTGCATGGTGTAGGCGGCGGCGAGCGTCGGAATGTCGGCACCCGATACAGAAGCGTTCTTGAGGTAATCCACCGCCGCTCCGATATCGTCGCCTACCTGCCGGAATACGACGTCCGCAGGGTCGCGCGTGGGGAAGAGTCCGTCCTGACCATCGGACTCGAAACCTGCCGTCAGTACCGGAGCGTCGCCCCAGATACGGCCTATCCAGTAGTAGCAGAACGCACGCACGAAGTGAGCGGCGCCCAATATCTGATTCTTCTGCCCCTCGTCCGTAAAGCCGATTCCGGGCACGTACTTGAGAATCAGGTTGGCATGGTTGATCGTCGTATAGAGGCTTGTCCAGTCCGCCTGAGCGTGCGTCGAAGCGATGTTGTTGGTATATACGAAGTCGCGCGAAGGCTGCGTCTCGTTGCCTTTCCCCCAAATCTGCGTGCGGTACTCGCCCCAGTACATATAATCCGTGGCGAACGCCGCGCGGAAAGTACTCATCATGCCGTACATGTTGGCCAGCGCATTCGACTGGCTGCCCCAAGCGTCGCCGCCCGTTACCTGCCCCTTCTGTGCGATGTCCAGATCGCCGTGACAGGAGACTCCGGCCAGCGAGAGGGTGATCAGGCACAATATTCCGAATATCTTTTTCATAATCGTATATTTAACTTAGTTGCTGTAATATTTAGAAAATCACCTTGATTCCGAGCGAAATACGGCGGATCGGAGGATAGTTGTTGTAGCCTGCGGCATTCGTACTCATCGTACCCACCTCGGGCGATACGCACGGCACTGCGGTAAAGTAGTGCAGGTTGTTTCCCGCCAAGGTGATGGCAGCGCCCTGCATACCCAGCTTCGAAACGAACTTCTTGGGCAGGTCCCACGCGAGACTCAGCTCGCGGATACAGAGATAGTCGCCCTTGAACGCGAAGACGTCGGAGTCGTTCTTGAAGTTAGCCGAGACACTTTCTCCGCCCGAATAGAAGCGGGCGTACTTGGCATCCGGGTTTTGGGGCGACCACGTGTCGAGCACGCCGGCGTTCAGCGCCGTATTGCCCGTAAAGGTATTGATGAACTGACGGGCCATCTGTGCATGGCGGATGGTGTGGCCGATCGCCCAGTCGAGGTAGATGTTCAGCGAAAGTCCCTTGTAACGGAACGTATTGCTGAGACCGCCCGTCGAGTGAGGTACGCTGTAACCGATCACGAACTTGTCCTCGGAGTTGATCTGCTCCACCTCCTCACCGTTCACCACGGCCTTGGTCGTACCGGGACGGTTCACCCATTCGTAGTCGCCCATGTTCTTGCGGCCCTTCACGGTCGTGCCGTCGTCGGGATTGTAACCCTTCGAATAGCTGTCGTAGATCGCCGCGGCGAGCTGTTCGGGCGTACGGATGATATGCTTCATCTTGAAGGCGACCACCTGATAGAGCGGCTCGCCCTCGGCGATACCGCCGAAATACTCGTTGGTATTACCTACGCGGATACCGTCCACACGGTTCTGGGGCAAACCGTTGTCGGGCAGCTTCACCACCTTGTTCTTCACATAGCTCCACGTGAACTTCGACTCCCACGAGAAATCCTTCTTCACGATATTGCGGCTGGAGATCTCAAGGTCGAAACCATAGAAACGCACCTTGCCGATATTCGTCTTCACGCTCGAAAAACCGGTCGTGTTGGGCATATCCTTCGAATAGATCAGCTTATCGGTCAGACGGTTGAAGTAGTCGGCAGTCACCATCAGGCGGTTGTTGAACATCGACAGGTCGAAACCGGCGTCCAGCTGCGTGGTCACCTCCCACTGCAAATCCTGATTCGGCATCACGGCGGGATAGAGGCCCGGGTTGCCGTTGTAGAAGTTCACGTTATACTTGCCGCGCGCGTCATTGATCGAAATGTAGTTGTTACCGGTCTGACCGTAGCTCACGCGAAGTTTCAGGTCGTCCACCACCCGGCGGGTAGACTCCATGAAGTTCTCCTCCGAGATCATCCAGCCGGCTGACATGGCGGGGAAATAGCCCCATTGGTTGCCTTTGAGGAATTTCGACGATCCGTCGGCGCGGAACGTCGCGGTGAGCATATATTTCTTTTTATAGTCGTAGTTGATACGTCCGAAGTAGCTCAACATCACGATTTCGGAGAAACTGCTCGTACTCGACGTACGGTCGGGCTGCGCCGTCAGCGTGGGCGTCAGGTCCGAACCTCCGCCCTCGGCGGAAGCGGCGAACGCATTGGTCTTGTCGCGCGAATAGGAGTAACCGGCCATGGCCGAAAGGCTGTGTTTCTCGGCGAAGGTGCGGGAATAATTCACATAAGCGTCGAGCTTCGTGCGCGTCAGTTCGTTGAAGCTCTCCGTGGTAGGAGTCAAGTTCGAGAAATAACCGCGTTTGCGGAACGAACTCTTGCGAGTCACATGGTTATAGGTCGAAGCGTCCACCGTAGCCTTCAGACCGTCGATAATCTCCCAGTCTATTCCGCCGACGATCGAAAGCCGCTTGTTGCGGTTGTCGAAGTCATAGATGTAGGCATAGTATTCGGGGTTCAGCGACGTGGCATTGTAACCGTACGCCGGCGTCACGCCGTCCGACATGTAGCGTTTCATGGTCGGTGCGGCCGAGAGTGCGCGCGAGATGGCATTCATCTGATTGTCGAACTCTTCGCTCCGGGCATCCGAATAATCGGCCGTAGCACGCACCCGGAGGCGTTTCGTAACGTTGGAATTCAGGCTGATGCGTGCGTTGAGACGGTCGTAACCCGTACCCAGCGCCACGCCGTCGTCCTTGGTATAGCCCACGCTGGCCGCATAGGAAGTCTTCTCCGTACCGCCGTCGATACCCACGTAGTAATTCTGCCACCAGTTGTCGCGGAAGAGCACGTCCTGCCAGTCGTTATCTTGGAAAATCAGCCACTTGGTGTTGTCCAGCGGGTCGCGCATCTTCTTGTAGCCGGACGGCACGGCTTCGCCCTCTTCGAGCCAGCGGGTCGAGTAGACCGAATTGGCGTCGTTGATCGAACTTGCCGAGAATCCGGATGTAAAGTTGTTCATGGGACTCGTGCCCTCGGCGATCGAGGTACGCACGATGCGGATGTAATCCTCGGCGCCGAGCAGGTCGAAACGACGCTCCGCCTGATGGAAACCGACATTGGCGTCGAACGTCACGCGGGGACCCGTATTGCGCTTACCCGACTTGGTGGTAATCAGCACGACGCCGTTCGAACCGCGCGAGCCGTAAACGGCCGTCGAAGCAGCGTCCTTGAGCACCTCCATCGACTCGATGTCGTTGGGGTTGATGCCCGAAAAAGCACGTTCCACACCGTCTACCAAAATCAGCGGGTCGTTATTGCCGTCGATCGACGAGCCGCCGCGGATACGGATCACCGGATCGGCGCCGGGTGTGTTGTCACTGCTGTAAACACGCGCACCGGCGATCTTACCCTTCAGCGCCTCGCCGAGCGTATTGACCGGCGTGCCCCTCACCAGATCGCCGTCGATCTTGGTCACGGCCGAAGTGATCGTACGGCGCGACTGCGTACCGTAGCCCACCACGACTACTTCGTCCATACCCACCGCGGCCTGCGACATGACGACGTCTACGACGGTCCTGTTGCCCACCTCTACGCGCTGGGTTTCGAACCCGAGGAAGAAAAACACGAGCGTCGATCCTTTCGGCGCCTCGATCAGGTACTCGCCGTCGCTGTTGGTCGTGGTGCCCGTCGAGGTGTTCTCGACAATAATCGACACGCCCGTCAGTTTTTCACCCGTATTGTCCTTTACCACACCCTTCAGGGTTACATTTTGCGCCAAAGCACCTGCACACAGGAAAATTCCCAGTACGGAAAGCAGCATGCGCGCCAAGAGGCCGACTCTGCTTCTGTTTCTGTTCGTTGAGAAAGCTTCAAGCATACTTCAAGTTTTAAATTAATAGTTAGGTTAATAATGAATTCGGTATACAGTCAAAGGTTATTAAGTATTATTTAATGACGCAATATAACAATATTTTTTGAGAAAAAACAGATCAATCGCCTTTTTGTATTATTTTATATAATATTTATTCAAAGATTAGATCGTTCGCACGACTCCAAACGCCTACACACCGGACGACGGCTGTCCGATGACGGCTGTCTTCTCCGGGAGACGACCTAAGAGCGTCCCGGCTCATGCAGGTCCGGCCGCCCACGGACACAAAAATTTTACGCTGTGCCGCATGTCCATACAGTCTGCGACATCGCATGACACCGGAAAAACAACCCGACAAGTCCCCGAAAACAAAATTCACCCCCGTCACTATAATATGTGACGGGGGTGAATCCGTTAAGGCTTACCTTATTTTATATATTTAAGGACAATCGGCGTCCCTGACACCGGCCTATTGCAGCGATTCGGGTGCCGGAATCAGAAACAACAATCCGATCAGCAGGATCAGACAGACTATTACGATCAGGATTAGTTTTCCCAGACTCGTTTTCTTCTTCACGGGCGCCACGGTCTCATTACCGGCGCACGCCTTGGCGTCGG
>JAJPZH010000170.1 GCA_021204515.1 Alistipes sp.
CAATGACCGACGCCCCCCCTTCCTGCCGCATTTCGCTGACTTTTGTTTTCTCCTTTTTATGTGCCGTATATTCGCCGTCCGGGCGGTGACCTATGCCGTTTTGCAGGGCATATTCCTTGCGGAGCGGCTGGGGCTGTAAAGCGGCGAAGTGTGTGTCTCCTTTTATTTCAGGATAGGGGGCGTCGCCAGATCGGATTGTCGCTGTAAGCTCTCTTTTCGGCAGTTGTTCTGGTCGGATAATCTTGCATGGCGACCGGATTTTTGTTAATTTTGAACGTCGGGGCGCAAGCCTGTTCCGATGCCTTTTTATGATAAGAATACTTGCACTTGCCATTTGCATATTTTCAGCCGGCTCCTGCCTGTCGCGGGGCGGGAAAAATCAGAATGCCGGAGCTGACGTTTCAGCCGGTATCGCGTCCGTTGCTTCCGAATCCGAAGAGGCGATACCGGACGATTCGGCGGCGCGTCCGCCCTTGGTATTCGAGCACGAAGCGTGGGATTTCGGGACGATCGCCGAAACGGGCGGGGCTGTCGAACATACGTTCCGCTTCACCAACCATGGCCCGAAACCGATCGTCGTCGTGCGGGTCGGCGTGACCTGCGGTTGTATGAAACCCGCGTTCTCGCAGGCTCCGGTGGCTCCCGGCGGCAGCGGCGAAATCCGGATCGCATACGATCCTGCGGACCGTCCGGGGGCTTTCGACAAGGCGATATACGTCTATGTCGACGGTGACCGCAGGATGACGCTCCGCATTCGCGGCAGCGTTGTGCCGCGCCCCCGAACCGATGCCGACCGCTTCCCTGCGGAGCTTGGCGGCGGGCTGCGTCTGAGTGCGAAAGAGGTGAATTTCCGCATGGTGGAGCAGCGGCACGAGCGGCGGCTGACGCTGCGCTGCCTCAATACTTCGCAGGCGGAGATGCGTCTCGGTGCGGAGTTGGCCGGGGCGGCCTCTTATTTGCGGGTCGAGACTCCCGCGCGGCTGGCGCCCGGCGCCGAAGGCGAGATCGCTTTCGTCTGCGACCTGTCGGGGGCGGAAGTGTGGGGCTCGTTCGCCGATACCTGCTGTCTGACACTCGACGACCGGCGGCTCGCTATGCCCGTCTTACTGCGGGGGACGGGGATCGCCGACCTCGGCGAACTGCGCGATATGCCGCGCGAGAAGCGTCCGCGGGCGGAGATCGCTGAGACCCTGCTGGATTTCGGGACGTGCGACGCGGGGAGTGCGGCCCGGTGCCGGTTCACGCTGGAAAACAAGGGAAGATCGCCGCTGCGTATCCATGCCGTGAAACTGCCGCAGGGTATGACCGCACGGATCGCACCGGGCGACGAGATCGCGCCGGGTGCGTCGAAGAGCTATGTGCTGCAGGTGGACGGCCGTCAGGCCGGTGCCGGAAACTATTTCGCCCATGTGGAATTGTTGGTGAACGATGCGCTCACCCCGCTGATGAACATTCGGGTGCGCGGCCGTTTCGAATGACCGGAATCCCGCGATTAACGAAAAAAGAGACTGCCAAAACGTTGGCAGTCTCTTTCGATTCCTATATCTCCGTTATCATTCGGGGCAGCGTACGTTGTCGATCCATTTCATCGAGTTCCAACTCGAATAGGATGCCGTGTAACCGTGTCCGGTCAGGTCGGCTTCTTCCTTCTTGCCGTCGGCTTTCTCGTTGAAGCGCCAGTAGGCGAGCAGCCCTTCCGACGCCGGGTCCACATAGCACATATTGTTCTTCAGGTCGTTGCCGTTGAGCGCCTTGGCCCATACGCGGGCTTCGCTCATGTAACCCCGCAGCTGGCGGCCGTCGCTGCAGGAAGTGGCGATGCGGAACGAGTCGTCCTGATATACCTGCGTGAGGTCCAGCGAAGCCTTGTTGGTGTCGGCCGAGCAGGCGAGCACGCCGTCGATGTAGATGCTGACCTTCTTGTTGGGACCGTCGAACACGGCGGCCACGTGCGTCCATTTGTAGAGACCCACGGCGATACCGCCCGCCGGGACCATCAGCGTGCCGCCCCAGCCCGAGAGCTGCAGCTGGCCCTTGAAGTCGTCCTGCACGAAGCGCAGGCAGAAGTTCTCTTCGAGACCCATCACGGTGTTGCACCAGCCGCCCCAGCTCTGCAGGTTGATGCGCGCTTCGTAGGTCACCTCGCTCAGGTTGTAGATGTCGTATTTATCCTGCTCGCCCTCGGCGAAATCGACCTTGAAGTACGAGCCGTCGGAGCAGTCGACGGCCGGGCCGACGATGATGCGTCCGATTTCGACGAAGACGGTGTTGAAGCCTTCCTTGACCTTCAGGTCGCCGTCGATGCTCTCGATGCTCAGCGGGATGACGTAGCTGACGCCCTCTTTGAGCCCTTCGTCCTTGGTGACGCTCACCACGAGCGGTTCCGACGTGGAGAACGAACCTGCGGGAATGGTCAGCTCGGCGTTTCTGAGTTCGAAGTTCTCTTCGGGCAGCATGACGCCCTTCTTGCCGTAACGCGAATTGTACTCTTCGATCTGCGGGGCGTCGACCTTGAGCCGGACTTTGGTGTCGCGTCCGACGATGATCGACGACGAAACCTTTACGTTCAACTCCTTGGGAAACTGGTCGTCGAGCGTCAGCGACAAGGTGGGAACTTCGCCTTCGGCTCCGGCGATGTATACTACGTCGTCGTAAACCGGGGCTTTCTGGCAGCCTGCGACCGCCAGTGCGATCAGTGCGAATAAACTATATCTCAGTTTCATAGCAATTTCTTGTTTTGTCCGTTAAACGATTAATTCCGGGCGGGGTTCTGGATCTGGATCGCCTCGATCAGGAATTTGTAGGGTTCGGGATTGCGGTATTCGTATTCCATGTGATAGGTGCCGCAGCCGCCTTTCATGACCTTCTGTCCGTCGATGATCGGCTGCCACTGGGCCATGCCGGCTACCGATTTCATCGTTTCGCCGTCGCGGGTCGTGTAGTTGGCGCCGCCGTTGGTGCGGTAGGTGATGTTCTCGAAATTCTCCGTCGCGATGAATCTGCGTGCCACCTCTTCGTACGGAACTTCCGAGAAGTAGTTGGCGCAGGTACGCAGCCTGCCGTCAAGGTCCGAATCGCCGTAGCAGCCGTATGCTTGGGCGATGAAGTAGTCGAAGCACTTGCCGAACTCGCGGGGCATGTTGGCGTTGAGCTCGCCGTCGATAGCCAAGATGCGTCCCGTACCCGACGTGCGGCCGAAGTAGGTGACCACGACATCCATGAAGACCTTGTAACGGTTGGGGAAACCCGATATGCCGTAGGGTTTCACGCCGGTTCCGATGTTGGGCTCGTTGTCGATGTCCAGTCCGTCGTAGCCGTTGTCGATGATGCGCTGGCAGAAAGCGTGTGCGAAACGCTGGATCGCGGCGATATTGCCTTCCGTGAGGTTGTCGTTGCCGTACGAGCGGTAAGGACCTTCCCAGCCCCAGTAGGCCAGCATCTCCTCTTCGGTGGTCGCTGTGGCCCCGTCGGGAGCCACGCCCATTTCGAAACCGTCGAAGAGCGACGTGGCGATCACTTTCAGGCCGCGTTTCTGCTGCGACTCTTTCATATCCTTGCGCTGGGCATCTGTGATGTTCTGCCAGCCGCCCCAGAGACCTACCATGTCGAGGCTGTCGGGCAGCGACTTCATGTAGTTCGACGCCGAAGCTCCCGTGGCGCTCCAGTTTCCGAACCAGCCGAAGACGATCTCGTGATCGCTGTTCTTGTAGTCGCGCAGGTCGGCGTAGTATTGATCCGATTTGGGATAGGGCTTGACGATCTCCAGCTTCTCAGGGTCGTTCTCACACGAGATGAGCATGGTGCCTGCCAATGCGATAAATCCTAATTTTATGAGTTTGTTCATGGTTTTCGAGCTTTTTTGAGGTTCGTGATTTATTTTGCATCCCACCAGAGTTTCCGGGCGCAGTTATCGCTGCCGCCGAGGTAGTCGGCGATGGCTTTGCTCACCTGCTCGGCGTTGCCGTCGTACTCCTTCTGGGGCAGCGGTACGCGGCGGATCGTCGCGCCGGAAGGCAGTATGCCGCCGCTGCGGTTGGTCTGCGAGGGGTAAACCACCGGATAACCCGTGCGGCGGATTTCGCTCCACGCTTCCTGTCCGTTGGGGTAGAGGGCGATCCACTTCTGCACCATGATGCGTTCGAGTTCGCGGCCGTCGTTGGCCCACTTGATCGTGACGTCGCTCGGACTGTTGCTGGAGCCGATCTGTCCGATACCCGCATATTTCGCAGGCGTGCTCTTGCTGTCGGCCAGATATTTGTCGGCATCTGACGCGCCCCACTGGTCGAACGACATCCGGATGCCTTCATTGTAGAGGCTCTCGGCCGTGCCGCCCATGTTCCAGCTCAGCGTGGCGCCCTCGGCGCGCAGGAAGTAGACCTCGGCGGCGCACATCCACGTCAGGGGCGAGGTGAAGCCCACCAGAGGGCAGCTGGCCAGCGTCTGATAGTCCTTCGGGTTGGAGACGATACCGCTCGGTATGCCGTGGTATTTACCGTCATTGGCGGCAGGCGAGAAGTATTTTTCGAGACGGGGGTCGGAGTATCCCGTCAGGTAGCTCTCCATGGTCGAACCCATGCGGCATTCGTTGTACTCGCCCCAGAGATATTCGAGCGGGTGCTTGTATGAGAAACCGATGCCGGTGCGGGTCTGCAGCTGGGCCGTGTGGGTGTTGTCGGTCATCACGCCGGTGGTGAATGCGCCGAACTTGAAGTTCACGGCTTCCTCGGCCCAAGTCTGGGCGTCGCCGGGAGCGGCGAACCGGGCGCGCATGGCCAGACGCAACTTGAGCGAGTTGGCGAAACGAATCCACTTTTCGAGGTCCGAATCGAATACCACGTCGAAGTCGGAGATCGGCTTGGCGCTCGCGTCGGCCTCGTATGCCGTCTTGAGGATTGCCAGCGCGTGGTCCAACTCGTCGATGAACGTACGGTAGATAGTCTCCTGCGAGTCGTAGGGCAGGCCGCTCGACATCTTGCCGAAAGCGGTGTAGGGCAGCGGATCGTAGATGTCGGTAGCGCGGTGCATGGCCTCGACCTTCACCACTTCGCCCAGCGCGAATACCACCGACGCCGAATCGACTTTCTGGCGCAGGATGTTCCACGAACTCATCACGTGGTCGTAGGCCTGCATGTAGGGTTCGTCTTTCCATTTGGACGAGGGGAACGAGTAGCAGGTCGAGTTGTTGCCGCTGTCCCAGTCCTGCGCCTGCCCGAAGTAACCGGCGTAGCTGTCGCCCAGCAGGTTGTCGGCCAGCTGGTAGGCGTTGGCGCCCTCGGCGAAGACGTTGCGCTGCATGGTCTGGATGAAAGCCGCCCATGCGTTGTCGCGGTCGACGTCTTCGGGGGTGGGTTTGTCTTTGCTCGTATTGATACTGTCGAAGTCGCCCGTACACGAAGTCAGGCCCGTTGCGAGGAGCGCGACTGCCGCGGCTCCGCAAGCTATTATATTTCGGATTTTTTTCATAACCTGTCTCTCCTGTTTTAGAAATTAACTTTTACGCCGAAACCCCAAGAACGCAGCGACGGCGGCATGAAATAGTCGAATCCCTGATAATACGTGCCGGTGTTGGAAGTCAGTTCGGGATCGAACGGCGCTTCGTTGTGGAGCATCAGCACGTTGTTGGCGATGAGCGAAAGGGTGATGCGCAGGCGTTCGCGGGCCAGTGCGGGGAGCGTGTAGCTCAGCGACAGTTCGCGCAGGCGTACGTTGGTGGCGCTGTAGACGTAGTTCGAGAGAACGCCGGTGGTGCCGCTGGCCGCCACCGAATAGAAGGTCTTGGCGTCCATCGTACCGCCGTTGACGATCGTACCGCCGTTGTCGCGGTCGCGGGCCGTCGATTTCGATACGCCGTACTGGTCCATCATCGCTTCGGTACCCGACACGACCACGCCTCCTACGCGGGCGTCGATCAGGAAGCTGAGGTTGAGACCCTTCCACGAGAAGGAGTTATGCCATCCCAGCGTGTATTTGGGATCGATCGAACCGACCTTGATGTAGGAATTGGGTTCGATCTCGATGCCGTTGGTCATCGGGTTCACATAGATGTAACCGTTGGGGTCCTGCTTGAGGTGCGTGGCGTAGATGTCGCCCATCGTGCCGCCCTTGGTCAGTACCATGCGGTACGACTCGGCCGTCGATACGATGAATTCTTCGGGCGATTTCACGGTCGTGCCCGTTACGGGATCGGTCACGTATTCGTCCAGCAGTTCCTTGATCTCGTTGCGGTTGCGCGTGTAGGTCAGCGTCGTTTCCCACTTCACGGGGCCGATGTTCTGGTTGAAGCCCGCCTTCAGCTCGATACCGCGGTTGTTGACCTTGCCGGCGTTGGCGTAGGCGTACGAATAGCCCGACGAAGAGGGTATCTCGTAACGGAAGAGCTGGTTGTGCGTGTTGGTGTTGTAATAGGTGAACTCGACGTTGAGTTTGTTGTTGAACAGGCGCAGCTCGGTACCGATCTCGAATGATTTGGTCAGTTCGGGCTTGAGGTGCGATGCGGCCGCGAAACCCTCGGTGCTGATGTTCTGGTCTTCGAGCGGAATGTAGGTGTAGGTCAGGTAGGGCGACGGCGGATTGCCCACGCTGGCGTACGAACCGCGGATTTTCCAGTAGTTGAGGATTTTGTTCTGAGGGATGAGCTCCGAAAGGATTATCGACGCGCCGACCGAAGGATAGACCGACGACATGGACGACGTTCCGGCCAGCGTCGAAAACCAGTCCGAACGGACCGATGCGTCGACGTAGAGGAAGTTCTTATATCCCACCTGCACCGAACCGTAGACGGCCTGCGTCTGCTGGTGGGTGTGTTCGCGGGTCATTTCGGTCGTCGGATCAGAGAGATTGATGTTGCTGACGTGGAAGAAATTGGCCAGACGCAGCAGGTTGCCGCTCTGTCCCATCAAGTCGTATTTCTCGTCGTAGAGGCTGGCGCCGATGTTGGCCGTCAGGTGGAAATCGTCGCTGAGCTGCTTGTCGATGTTGAGCAGCACGTCGGCATAGAGTGCGTTGTTAGTCATCTTCTGTTCGCGGTAGTGACCTTTCGACTGGCAGAAAAGACCCGGCGTCGAAGCGTAGAGCTTACGCTCGTAGTTGGTGTCGGCGTGGTCCATGCGGATACGGCCCGAAAGGTTGATCCAGTCGGTGATCTTCCACTTGAGCGAACCGCTGACGATGTAACGATTCTGCGTGGTGTTGAACATGTTGCGGTTGGTGATCCAGTAGGGGTTCTGGCTCAGCGCGTCGAGACCCGTGTTGCTGTAAGGCCAGTACATCGTGGCGAAGTTGCGGCCCGAATCGTAGATTTCGTAGGTCTTCAGGCGCTCGAAGTTCTCCGAGGGCGGGAAGAGGTAGACGGGCAGCAGCGGGTTGTAATAGAGACCCTGCGCCACGCCGTTCTGGGTTTCGCTCTTGGTGAAGAAGAAGTCGGTGTCCAGTTCGAGTTTGTCCTTCACCAGTTCGCGTCCGTGACGGATGGTGAAGTTGTAACGCGAATACTCGTTGTTGGGGATGATGCCGCGCGAATTGACCGAACCGGCCGATACGAACGACTGGCTGCGCTCCGAGCTCGAAGCCACGCTCACGGTGTTCTGCGTGTTGTAACCCGTCTGGAAAAAGTCGTTGGGATCGTACGTCGAAGGTTTGCCCAACTTTTCGCCCCAGCTCTTGAAGTCGCCCGACAGACGGCCGTAGGTGTTCTGGAACTGGTGCGTCACGAACGGGTTCGAGAAGGTCGTGTTGTTGGAGTAGGAAACGTGCGTGCTGTTGTCCGTGCTGCCCTTCTTGGTGGTGATCAGAATCACGCCGTTGGCGCCGCGGTTACCGTAGAGGGCTGCCGCCGAAGCGCCCGTCAGCACCGAGAGCGACTCGATGTCGTCGGGGTTGATGCTTGATATGCCATCGCTGTCGCCGATGCCCGCGCCCTCGTAATAGTTGTCCGACTGGGTCGAGCGGAGCGACATCATCGGGATGCCGTTGAGCACGTAGAGCACGTTGTTGTCGCCGAAGAGCGACTTGGCGCCGCGCATGACCACGCGGGTCGAACCACCGGTACCCGACGACGACTGGTTGATGCGCACGCCGGCCACCTTGCCCGCGAGGCTGTTCACCACGCTCACGTCCTTGACGATGCTGATGTCGTCGCCTGCGATCTGCTGTACGTTGTAGGTCAGTGATTTCTGGTCGCGCTTGATGCCGAGAGCCGTCACCACGACGGCGCCGATTTCGGCGGCGCTCTCCTGCATGGAGAGGTTGATGGCGGTCTGGGAGCCGACGATTTTCTGCTGGGTTTCGTAACCGATATAAGAGTAGACGATCTCGGCGCCTGCGCCCGGTACGCGGACGTTATAGTCGCCGTTTACGTCGGTCACGGCGGCGAAATTGGTGCCGGTGACCAGCACCGTCACGCCGACCAGCGGCTGTCCTGCTGCGTCGGTGACTTTTCCGGAGATCGAACCGGGCTGATTGTCAGAGGAATTGCCCCCCACGAACAGGACTACCCGGTTGCCCGTAATCTGGTGTGCGATGTCGGTACCGTTCAGTACCGTCGTGACTACTTTGTCGATGTCGTTGCTGACGATATGCGCCGAGACGGTCTGCGCCACGTCGATATCGTTGTTATAGAAGAATGTGTAACGGCTCTGTGTTTCGATGCTCTTCAGCACCTGCGACAGGGCTGCATCGTTGAAGTCCAACCGGATTTCTTGCGGTTTGGCTTGTGCTGCAACTTGTTGCGTGGAAAATGTTATTGCTGTAATTAACAGGCAGATGCGGACAAATCCTTTGGTTTGGGCGCAAAATTTTTGGCAATAAGTATGGAACTTATCGAAATTTGTCATACCTTTACTAATTAATGGATTGATAACTCCGTGCGGGTGGCCGCCCGCCGGGTGTGGTTTAGATTCATTAAGGGGCGGGAACTTCCTTTCGGAGGTTCCCGTGTTTTTTTGTCTGGCGGGCTTATTTCATAGGCTGGTCGTAGTTTTAGGTGATTTGGGTAGGTTCGGTTCAGTTTATTTGAGGATAAGCGTACCCTCTTCGCGTTCGTAGGTGAACGGTGTCGTTATCCGGATCACTTCGAGGATCGATTCGAGCGAATCGCCGAAGCGGAATTCTCCGGTGAAGTTTTTATGTATCAGGGCGTCGTTCATGATGACGATCTTGATGTTGAACATCTGTTCCAGACGCTGGCATACATGGGTGAAGGGCGTCTGGTGAAGCACCCAGACGTTGTCTTTCCAGCGGATGCGCTCCTGCGGGTCGGAGAGGTTGCTCAGCTTCATCTCGCCGCTCTGCGTGTCGTAGGCGAGCTGCTGGTCGGGCACCATGCGGATACGCTGGTTGTTGAGCTGGCTCTCCACCTCGACCGAGCCTTCGAGCAGGGTGGTGGTTATAATCTCCGAATCGGGGTATGCTTCGATGTTGAATTTGGTTCCCAGAACTTTGATGCTCAGATCGCCGACCCGTACGACGAACGGATGCTTCTTGTCGTGCGCCACGTCGAAATAGGCCTCTCCCGAGAGGAATATCTCTCGGGTTTTGCCGTCGAAGCGGGCCGGATAGATCAACTGCGCACCCCGGTTGAGCGTGAGCTGCGTGCCGTCGGCCAGCGTGAGGCTTGCCACCTTTTCCCAAGCGTTGCTGCGGATGAGCATTTCGGGGGCGGGTCGCAGTGCCGTCGACAGCCATCCGGCGCTCAGGAGCACGATGGCCAGCGATGCCGCCGCCAGCCAGATGCGGTAGGGCCTGATATAATTGCGTACGGGGCACAGCGTCTTCTGCGAATCGGCATGGATACGCGACATCAGGCGCGCGAGCGAATTCTCGGCACTGTAATATGCGTCCGAACGGGGACTCTCTACCTTGATTTGTGATAACAGGGAATCGGTGTCTTTCGTATGTTTGGAATTGTCCATCGTGGCAGTTCGGGTTGTCGTGTATATCAGGTAAGACAAGGTATCCCGCAAAAACCACTAAGCCGGCCGGCGATTTTTTTCAATCTTTTTGCAGAAACGGGGCTGCTGCGGCCTTCAAGCGTCGGATGGCGATAGCCAGTTGTCCCTCGACGGTGCTGACCGAGATATCCAGCGCCTGAGCGATGGCGCGGTGGCTCATGCCGTCTTCCTTGGCCAGTTTGAAGATCAGCCGGCACCGTTCGGGAAGTTCTTCGACCGCTTCGGTGAGCCGCTGGTTCAGCAGTTTGAAATCGACCTCTTCGTCGGCAGGCAGGCTCGTATCGGCGCTGACCTGCAAATGGACCGGGCTGAGGTCGTGGGTGTGGAGCTTGTAGCCGCTGAGGTTGTGGTTGGTGCAGCTGTTGCGCACGGCGCGGTAGACGTAGGCGTTGAAATTCTCGATGCCCGCCAGTGCCGCCCGGTTTTTCCAGAGCTGGAAAAAGAGGTCCGAAACGATGTCTTCGGCCGCAGGCTGGGAGTTGAGGAGCATCCGTGCGAACTGGAAAAGCCTGTCGTGATAATGCAGGTAGAGTGCCCTGAATGCCTCTTCGCTTCCCTCAGTAACCTGCCGGAGAACGTCTTCGAACGCTATTTGTGCACTTTCTTTTACCATGAAAACAGACCTCGGATCGTATAAGGGTAATTACAAATTTAATTATTTTATTCCGGTTCGCAAATTTTTTGTGACAACGGCCTTCCGCCCGCAGGTTTTTCCCGACTTCCGCCCTGCAGCGTTCTGTGTCGGCGGAATCCGGGTGTTCAGGCGGTATTTTTGCGGCCGGCCGCCGATTGCCTCGGGCAGGTCGGGTTCGGATTATAGTACTGGCAATTAAGCCCGAAAGGCGTCGGATGCCCTGCGGCCTGCGGGACGCTTTTCCTTGGGCGGGAATGTTCCGGCGAAGGTCGGCGGGCGCAACTTTTTCGGAGCGGGGTTTTCTATTCTGGAAATAATAAGCTATTTTTACTCCATTGAATTTTGCAATCCCACGATGAAAGACCGCAGCGTCATTACCCCCCCCTGCATAAGGAGGCTGAGTTCGGCGAGCTTTACAAACGCTACAAGGCCCGTTTCGAGCGCTTTGCGACCGGTTATGTGCAGGACCGGCTCATCGCCGAGGATATTGTGACGGACGCTTTCATCTACTATTGGGAGAATAGGTCGCGTCTCGATGCGGAATGTAATGCCGCCGCATATGTCCTTACGACCGTGCGTCACAAATGCCTGAACCACCTGCGGGCTTTGCAGGTACGGATGCGGGTCCACAACGAAGTGGGGGAGTTGCAAAGCCGTGTGCTGAGTGAGAACATCCGTTCGCTGGAGCTTTGCGATCCCCAGCATCTCTTTGCCGGGGAGATCGAGAAACTGGTGGGCGACTGTCTGGCCGAAATGCCGGAACTGACGCGGCAGGTCTTCATGGCCCGGCGCACGCACGGCAAATCCTACTGCGAGATCGCAGCCGAGTGCGGGATCACCGAGCGCCGCGTGGAGACCGAGCTTGCAAAAGCGCTCGAAAAACTGCGCGACGCCCTGCGTGATTACCTGCCGCTGGTGTTCGCCGCAGGCGTTCTGGAGCGCATTCTGCGATAAAATCGAAAAAAATGCTCTTTTTTCCGGGAAACCGGTACGCTGAGGTGCTTTATTTATGTAAAGCTCCTGAAAGACGTATCGGAAAATGGAAAAAGAAATATTATATCGTTTTTACAGAGGCGAAGCCACCCTTGACGAACAACGGCGTCTGATGGAGTGGCTCGATGCCGATGAAGAAAACCGGCGGACCTTCGACCGCGAACGCGCGATGTACAACGCATTGCTGTTGTTCGCTCCGGAGGAAAAGGCCGTGCGCGGACGTCTGCTGAACTGGCGCCGTGTGACGAAGTATGCGGTGCAGGCTGCAGCCGTCGTCTTATTGGCCGTCGGCATCGGTTGGGGCTATGTTTCCTACAAGGAGCGGGGCTGGGAGACGCTGATGACCCGCGTGGCCGCACCCGAAGGGCAGCGTATCAATGTAACTTTGCAGGACGGGACCGATGTCTGGCTCAATTCGGGAGCCGAGATCGAATACCCGTCGCTTTTTGCGGGGGATGTCCGCCGGATCAGGCTGTCGGGAGAAGCGTTGTTCGACGTGAGCCGCGATACCCGGCGGCCGTTTGTCGTCGAGACGTTCGCTTGTAAGGTCGAGGTGCTCGGCACGCGGTTCAACGTAAATGCCGACGAGCGGCACAATGCCTTTTCGACGGCGCTCATGCGCGGCAGCGTGCGGGTGACTTCGCATGAAAATCCTCAGCGGCAAGTAGTCCTCAAACCGAATGAGAAGGTGCTGCTGCAGGACGGAGAGCTGGCGCTCCGCGCGTCGGACGATCCCAACGAATATCTGTGGACCGAAGGCCTTATCTCCGTAAGCGGCTGTTCGTTCGAAGATATACTGCATCGGTTCGAACACTGCTACGGTGTGCGCTTCGATGTGAAACTCGACCGGCTGCCCCATCTCGAAGCGATGGGCAAAATCCGTATTTCAGACGGTATAGAGCATGCGCTGGGCATTCTGCAGCGCACTTGCAGATTCAATTACACATACGACCACGAAACCGGCAACATAACCATCTACTGACAATTGTGTAATCTTAAAACCGATTCAGCCTATGAGATAATCCGCATTCCAATTCCTTCCCGTTATTCCGATAAAAGAGGCCCGAAACTGGTGGAGCAGTTCCGGGCGGAAGGATAACGGCGTTTCGCGCAATTTGCGAGTAATCAAAACTATTATTATCCTTTAATCCACAAAGATATGAAGAAAAAAAGTATCAGGCAATCAAAGGGCCTGATAATCTCCCTTTTCACTGCGTTTTTGTGCCTTGCAGCCGGGGCTGTCCGGGCACAGGGTACCCGTGTGACTATTGATATGCGGCAGGCTAAGATGACGCAGATAATGGATGAAATAGAAAAGCAGACCAAGTATCTCTTTATTTACGACAAGAATATCAACGTTGATCGCACGGCCAGCGTGCAGGTGCATGAACAGCCTGTTTCCGAGGCGCTTGCACAAATGCTGGCGGGTACGGACCTGACGTATGAAATCAACAGTTCGAACATCATCCTTTCGGTGCGTTCGGCCGGTCGGGCCGCATCCTCCGCTTCGCGTAATGTCGCGGGCGTGGTGCTCGATGCGCACGGAATGCCGATCATCGGCGCTTCGGTCGTGGTCAAGGGAACGACGACCGGCGTCAGTTCCAATACCGACGGCAGCTTCTCGCTGTCGATTCCCGCATCGGTGACCAGTCCGGTGCTCATCGTCAATTATTTGGGGTGCGAACCGCAGGAAATCGCTGTGGACGGCCTTTCCGACTTTCGTATCACGATGGTCGAATCGGCCGTCGCACTGGATAACGTCGTGGTGACCGCCCTTGGCATCAAGCGTCAGGAGAAGGCTCTTTCGTACAATGTCCAGCAGGTGAAATCCGAGGATATCGTCACGGTCAAAGACGCCAACTTCATGAATGCCCTCAACGGCAAGGTTGCCGGCGTGCAGATCAACTCCTCGGCGGCGGGGGTCGGCGGCGCGGCCCGCGTGGTGATGCGCGGCGCCAAATCGCTCTACAAGGACAACAACGCCCTCTATGTGATCGACGGTATTCCGATGTCGAACGTCAGTTTCGGTTCGAACGACGACGGCCTGCAGGGTAATTACATGGGTTCGGACGGTGTTGCGGACATCAATCCCGACGACATCGAATCCATCTCGGTCCTGACAGGTCCTTCGGCCGCGGCCCTCTACGGTTCGGACGCCGCCAACGGCGTCGTGCTCATCAACACCAAGAAGGGACAGGCCGACAAGACGTCGGTGACCTTCTCCAACAGTACGACTTTTTCGACGCCGTTCGTGATGCTGCGTTTTCAGAATACCTACGGCAATATTTCCGGTTCCTACCAGAGTTGGGGCGATAAGACTTCGCGGCGTTTCGATCCCGAAGGGTTCTTCAATACAGGCTCGAACGTCAACAACTCCCTTACCTTCTCGACGGGTACGCAGAAGCATCAGACCTATTTCTCGGCTGCGACGACCAATGCCCGCAACATTCTGCCCAACAGCGGCTACAACCGCTATAACTTCACGTTCCGCGACGTCACCAAGTTCCTTAAAGACAAGCTGACCGTCGATCTGAGCGCGAGTTATATCCTGCAGGACAACAAGAACATGATCGCCGCAGGCAAGTATTTCAACCCGCTGCCGGCGCTTTATCTGTTCCCGCGCGGCGACGATTTCGACAACGTGCGGCTTTATCAGCGCTGGGACGAATCGCGCAACCTCTATACGCAGGCGTGGGATTACGGTTCGGGCGACATGTCGTTCCAGAACCCCTACTGGATCATGAACAAGATGATCAACCAGACCAAGAAGCGCCGTTACATGCTCAGCGCCAACCTGAGATACGACGTGACCGGCTGGCTGAACGTGACGGGGCGCGTCAAGGTGGACAATGCGGACATGGACATCACCGAAAAACGTTATGCCGGCACCGACACCAATTTTGCCGGCGAGAAGGGTATGTACTCGATTATCAAGCGCAACGACCGTCAGATCTATGCCGACGCCATCGCCAATATCGACCTCACCTTTGCGGAGGACTACCACCTGAGCGCCAACGTCGGCGCATCGCTCAAGGATGTCCGCATGGATTTCATGGGATGGGGCGGCGACCTGCGCAAGATTCCCAACTTCTTCTCGATTACCAATATTTCGACCACCAACTATAAGGAGCGCGAAGACGGTTCGCACATCCAGTCGCAGAGTATCTTCGCCAATGTCGAACTGGCATGGAAGAACATGCTTTACCTGACCGTCACCGGCCGCAACGACTGGGAATCGGCCCTCGCCTTTTCGAAGTACAAATCGTTCTTCTATCCTTCGGTCGGACTTTCGGCCGTCATTTCCGAAATGGTCGATATGCCGGAGTGGTTCTCCTTTCTCAAACTGCGCGGCTCCTATTCGGCCGTGGGTTCGTCGTATGCGGCCTATCTGACCAAACCTTATTACGACTACAAGGGACAGACGCACGAATGGGACTCGCTCCACCGCTTCCCCAATGAAAACCTGAAACCGGAGAAGACCAAATCGTGGGAAGTAGGTCTCAACGCCCGTTTTTTCGGCGGCAAGCTCAATTTCGATGCGACGTGGTATCGTTCGGACACTTTCAATCAGACCTTCGAATCGACGCCTTCGTCCACGTCGGGTTATTCGTCGGTACTCGTGCAGGCCGGTCAGGTCCGCAACTCGGGTCTCGAAATGCTGCTGGGCTACCACAACACATGGCGTGATTTCACATGGAATACGAGCGTGACCTACACGATGAACCGCAACAAGATCATCAGGCTCGCCAACGGTGTCATCAGCCCCGTGGACGGGCAGCCTATCGACATGCCCTATTTGGAGAAAGCGACTCTCGGCGACGCCGGTTCGCCGCAGGTGATTCTTTACGAGGGCGGTACGATGGGCGACCTTTACATCAACCGCGAACTGCGCACCGACCTCAACGGCAACATCTATGTCGATCCGCAGACCAACAAGGTCGAACTGACCACCACCGAGCGCCGCAAGGTCGCCAGCCTGCTGCCCAAGGGCAATATCGGCTGGAGCAACAGCTTCGCATGGAAGGGGCTGAATCTGAATGTGATGTTTGCGGCCCGTCTGGGCGGTTCGGTCGTTTCGAATACCGAGGCGTTCCTCGACTACTACGGCGTTTCGGAGCGTTCGGCGGCGGCCCGCGAAGCAGGCGGCGTGCGGATAAACAACGGCATGGTCGATGCCCAGAATTACTATCAGACCATCGGTGCCGGTACGGGTGCCGGCGCATACTACATTTACGATGCGACCAACGTACGTATGCAGGAGTTGTCGCTGGCCTATACGCTGCCTAAACGCTGGTTCCGTCAGAAGATGGCAATGACCGTTTCGCTCGTGGGCCGCAATCTGTGGATGATTTACAACAAGGCTCCGTTCGATCCCGAACTGACGCCCTCGACGGCCGACAACTTCCTGCAGGGCGTGGACTACTTCATGCTGCCCAGCTTGCGGAACATCGGATTTACCGTGAAGTTACAATTCTAAAATCCTGACCAAGATGAAAGCAAACACCATAATTCGTCGGTTCGGCCGCTTCGCGGCATGCGCGGCAATGTTCGCCGCCGTGGCCTGTACCGGTAATTTCGAAGATTACAACACCAAGCCTTTCCGTCCTTCGGACGAGGATCTCGAAGGCGATAACGTCGGCGTGGGTATTCTCTTTCCTGCGATGATGGAGTTCATAACCCACTTTCAGGTCAATGCCTCGCAGATGCACGACGTGCTGGTGGGCGACGAGCTGGGCGGTTACGCCTCGGCCGTGAAGCCTTTTCAGGGACAGAATATCTCCACCTACAATCCGTCGGACAAGTTCAACGACTACATTTTCGAGCAGACTTTCGCCAATTTCTACGGCAATTACTTCAAGGTGGTGACTCAGACCGGCGGCGAAGGTCCCGTTTATGAGCTGGCCCGTATCCTGCGCGTGGCGGCCATGCTGCGCGTGACCGATGCCTACGGCCCGATTCCCTATTCGAAAATGCAGAACGGTACTTTCTCGGTGCCTTACGACAGCCAGCGCGACGTCTATATGACGATGATCGACGATCTGGATGCGGCGATGGAGGCGCTCTATACGTTCGCTTCGGCTGGCGACGGTATTCTGATGCGCGATTTCGACATCAGCTCTTTCATGGGCGATTCGCGGCTGTGGGTGAGCTTCGCCAATACGCTTAAACTGCGTATGGCTATCCGCATGAGCGGTGTGGAGCCGGAAGCACGGCGCATTGCCGAAGAGGCCGTGCGCGATATGGCGACGTACGGTCTTATCGACACCAATGCCGAGAACCTCAGCTTCTCGTCCGATTCCCGTCAGAATCCGTTCTACACGCAGGCGACGAGCACCTCGTGGCAGGATCTGCGGTCGAATGCCAATATCGTGATGTACATGAACGCCTACGAGGACCCGCGCCGGGCTTCCTATTTCTCGAAGTCGGGTTACGAACAGACCTATGTCGGCGTGCGTTCGGGCATTCAGAATGTCGCTCCGACCGATTATGCGACCTACTCCTATCCGCTCTTTGCCGAAAAGGACCCCGTGCCGGTGATGTACGCCTCGGAGAGCTGGTTCCTGCGCGCCGAAGGCGCCCTGCTGGGCTGGACGATGGGCGACACGGCCGAGAACCTCTATAATACGGGTGTCAGGACTTCGCTTGAACTGTGGGGCTGCAGCTCCTCGTACGAGACTTATATCGCTTCCGAAACGGCGCCCGCACTCTCCTATGAGGACCCGAGCGGTAAGCACAGCGTTCGGAATTTCGGTACTGCCGTGTCGGTGAAATGGGCCGAAGACGGCAACGAGCTGGAGCGCATCATCACTCAGAAGTGGATCGCCAACCATATGATCGGCCACGAAGCATGGGCCGATTTCCGCCGGACGGGATTTCCCGCGATGATGATGGCCGTCAATAACCTGAGCGGAGGCATGTGGGGCAATGTCGATGGAGACAAAGGCATGCGCCGCCTACATTATCCTCAGTCGGAATACGACAACAACAATGAAAACGTGCTTAAGGGCGTCGAGCTGCTCGGCGGCGACGATCTGCACAGCACCGATGTTTGGTGGGCGCGGAAATAAGAGCTTAAAACGAAAAATACCAAGTGTAATATGAGAACGAAGATAATATCTTTGATGATAGCCGTCCTTTCTGCCGGGGCATTCGCTTCCTGCAGCGACTGGACCGAACCCGAAGCGCGGGACTTCACGCAGCACAAGCCCGCATCCTATTACGAGAACCTGCGTGCATGGAAAGCTGACAAGAGCCATCCCATTGCCTTCGGTTGGTTCGGCGGCTGGGACCCCACGGGGGCCACGACGGCGACCAGCCTGATGGGGATTCCCGACAGCGTTTCGCTGGTGGCTAACTGGGCTACTTTTTCTCTTACGCCCGAACAGATGGAAGAGGTCGTTCAGGTCAAGAAGCTGAAAGGTACCGACGTGGTCGTGACCATTCTGCTGACCAACGTCGGCGCCAAAGCGACGCCCGAAGAGGTGACTGCCGGTGTCGAGGATACATGGGAACAGGTGCGCTTGATGCGTGAGTATTGGGGTTGGACGGACGATGCAGATGCCGCCCAGATCGAGGCAGCCATCCGCAAATACGCCAACGGGTTGGTTGACGAGGTGCTCAAATACGGCTATACGGGTCTCGACCTCGACTATGAGCCCGGTCTGGGGTCCTACCACGACGGTAATATCGTGAAGAACCAGTATCAGCAGGGCGATATCTATGCCGGTACCTCCCCCTCACAGCGTACGACGTGGTTCGTCGACGAATGCTCCAAACGTCTCGGTCCAAAATCGGGAAGCGGCAAATTGCTGATCGTTGACGGATTGGTGTCGTCGATGCCTAAGGAGACAATCGAATGCTTTGATTACTATATCCTGCAGACATACACTTTGACGGACCAGTCTTCGCTGGATTCCTACCGTCTGGGTGGGCTGGTCAACGCTTTCGGTGACATAATCGACGAGGAGACCATCACCAACCGCACCCTTGTCACCGAGAATTTCGAACCCGAAGCGATGTGGAAAAATGGCGGAATAAGTTGCCGTCTTCCGGACGGCACCTACACCAATTCGCTGCAGGCTATGGCGCTATGGCAGCCTGCCAACGGATTCCGCAAGGGCGGTATCGGCGCTTACCAGATGCAGAACGACTTCAAGAACGATTGTTACAAATACTTCCGCGCCGCCATCAACGCCATGGACAAGATAGAAAAGGGCGGAACGGAAGCTGACGACCAGCAATAATAAAACCGAATGAGATTATGAAAAATATGCTGAATATCCGCACCTGCCGGGTTTTATTCGCAGGTGCGCTGCTGGCCGGTTCCGTTGCCGGCTGTGACAATGCCGATCTCGGTGCGCTCGACAATGCCGCCTATATCAAGGAGGCTCAGAAAGCGTCGAGTACGACTGTCAAGGTCGAGGATAACGGCGGTACGACTTCGCTTACCGTCCGTCTGGGCGGCAAGGGCGATACCGAGACCGCTTTCCGCTTCGAGATGAATCCCGACGTGCTGGAGCGTTATAATGCACTTAACGGAACTTCGTACGTACAGTTGCCGGAAACCTGTTTTGAACTGCCGGCCGATCCTGTTGTGGTTCCGGCCGGCGAAGTGGCTGCCGCACCTGCGCAAATCGACATCCTGCCCTTCACCGAAGAGATGGACGATTCGGGTTCTGTCTACGCTCTGCCCGTGACGCTGCGCTGCGTAAGCGGCGGTATGAAGATGTTGGGCGACGCATCCGATTTCCTGATCATCTGCGAGCGTAAGAAGATCATCCCTGTACCGATCTTCAATAGCGAATACCGGACCGGAGGCACCAGCAAACTGAACCGTGTGATGCTGAACATGAAGGATGCGCCCATCACCTTCAATGCCTATACCATCGAATTTAAGATGTATAAGGAGGAGTTTACGGCCCGAAACTACATGATCGTCGGCTTCGACAACGGTGAGGGTAACATCAACAACCGTATGTGGGTGCGTTTCGAGGCTTCGTCCACGACTTCGGATCAGGTGAACCGCTGGATGCAGATGAATACCATGGCTCAGCCCGGTCAGACTGCCGTGACGCCCTGCGAGGCGAAGAAGTGGCAGCATGTGGCCATCGTATTCGATGGCGCTGCGACGAGCCTCTACCTCGACGGGGAGCAGGTCGTGCAGAAATCCGCGCCGCGCAACTCGGTTACGTTCAAATACTTCGCCCTGCTGCCGCAGCCCAGCTACTGCAATACGACCATTTCGTTCAGCGAAGTGCGCCTGTGGAATGTGGCCCGTACCTCCACACAGCTCAAGAACAACGTGAACAGCGTCGATCCCAAGAGCGAAGGTCTGCTGGGATACTGGAAGATGAACGAGGGGCAGGGTTACACGTTCGAGGATGCTACGGGTAATGGCAATACCGCCGAATGCGAATATTCGCGTGCCGGCGACCTGTGGGACCCGCAGTCTTACGGTCCTGCGACCGGATTGGAATGGGCGCCCGATATGGACAATATGTAACTCTTGTTCCGTTCGCTCTTTTTTGCTAATTTAGAACCGAATTTCATGAAGCGCAGGTGCGCCTGAGCGTGTACCTGCGCTTTTATGTTGAAAAAACTTTTGAAATATGGAGAAAAGTCTGCTGCTGCTCGGCGGATTGACCGCCGTCGCTGCGACGGGATGCGCCCGTCAGCCCCGGCCCCAGTCCCGTCCGATGAACATCCTCTACATCATGACCGACGACCATACGGCACAGATGATGAGCTGTTATGACACCCGCTATGCTTCGACTCCGAATCTCGACCGAATTGCCGCCGAGGGCGTGCGTTTTACCAACAGTTTCGTCGCCAATTCCCTGAGCGGTCCCAGCCGCGCTTGCATGCTTACGGGCAAGCATTCCCACAAAAACGGTTTTTATGACAACACGACCTGCGTCTTCGACAATACGCAGCAGACTTTCCCCAAGCTGCTGCGACAGGCCGGATACGAAACGGCCGTCATCGGAAAATGGCATCTCGAAAGCCTGCCGACCGGATTCGACCATTGGGAGATCGTCCCCGGACAGGGCGATTATTACAATCCCGACTTTATTCGCCAGACGGGCGATACGGTTCGTTCCGAGGGCTACATTACCAATCTGATCACGGACAAGAGTCTCGATTGGCTGCGTGCGGAGCGCGATCCGGAGAAGCCTTTCTGCTTGCTGGTGCATCACAAGGCCCAGCACCGCAACTGGATGGCCGATACCTGCAATCTGGCGCTTTACGAGGAACTGGATTTCCCGCTTCCCGATACTTTTTTCGATGATTATGGGAGCCGCCCGGCCGCCGCGGCTCAGGAGATGAGCATTGTGAAGGACATGGACCTGATCTATGACCTCAAAATGTGGCGGTCCGATAAGCAGAGCCGTCTGAAAGGGACTTACGAAGCGTTCGTCGGGCGGATGAATCCCGAACAGCGGGCCGCATGGGACCGGTTCTATACGCCGCTGATCGAAGAATTCTACCGCCGAAATCCGCAGGGACGCGAATTGGCCCGATGGAAATTCACGCGTTACATGCGCGACTATATGAAAGTGCTCAAATCGCTCGACGATAACGTGGGGCGTCTCTTGGATTACCTCGATGAATCCGGACTGGCCGAAAATACATTGGTGGTCTATACCTCCGATCAGGGATTCTACATGGGGGAGCACGGCTGGTTCGACAAGCGTTTCATGTACGAAGAGTCCTTCCGTACGCCGTTGGTGATGCGGATGCCGGGCGGCGTGCACGGGGACATCGCGGAGATGGTGCAGAACATCGATTATGCGCCGACGTTCCTCGAACTGGCCGGAGTGCCCGTGCCCGACGACATACAGGGCGTGTCGCTGCTGCCGCTGCTGAAGGGCGGACATCCCGCCGACTGGCGCAGGTCGCTCTATTACCATTTTTACGAATATCCTGCCGAACACATGGTCAAACGCCATTACGGAGTGCGGAACGACCGTTGGAAGCTGATCCATTTCTATAACGACATCGACCAATGGGAGCTTTACGACCTGCAGGAAGATCCGCACGAACTGCGTAATCTTTACGGCCTGCCCGAATACGCCGTACCCCGGCGTGAAATGACGGAGGAACTGGTGCGTCTGCAGAAACAGTATGACGATACGCTGGCCCTGCGCATGAATGGATGTGCTGCGGCGGAAACTGGCCGGTAATGACAGCCCGAAAGAGAGTGCGTATGCGTGCGTGTGCGATATTTATGCTGGGGGCGTTGCTCGCTGCCTGCTCCGGGGCCGAGCCGGCCGGGCGGCCCGTACTTATTCCTCTGCCGCAGGAGACGACATGGAACGCAGGTTCGTTCCGCTTGTCCGGACAGTTGCGCGTGGGCATTGCCGATACGGTATTGCTCCCTGCGGCCGGTTATCTGTGCGAGGCGCTGAGTCCTTATGCCGCCGTCGCTGTCGATCCCCGCGGCCGGGGCGATCTGGTGCTGAAGATAGATTCGGCCGCCATGCCGGCGGAAGGCTACCGATTGTCGGTGACGCGTTCCGGCGTGCGGATCGAGGGCGGATCCTACCGGGGCGTCGTCAACGGCATCGCCACGCTGCGCCAGTTGCTGCCGGCGGCTGCCGGCGGCGGGGCCGGGATTCCCTGTGCGGAGATCGCGGACCGGCCTGCGTTCGAATGGCGCGGAGTGATGCTCGACGTAAGCCGGCATTTTTTCGACAAGGGGGAGATTCTGACGTTGCTGGACCAGATGGCCCGGCTCAAACTCAATAAGTTCCACTGGCATCTGACCGACGATCAGGGATGGCGCGTCGAAATCCGGCGTTATCCCGAACTTACGGAGAAGGGAGCTTGGCGGCATTTCAACAAACAGGATACGTTGTGTCTGGGACGTGCCGTGCGGGAGTGCAACGACGATTTTCTGATGCCGGCCCGGCGGCTGCGGACCGAAGGGGCGGATACGCTCTATGGAGGGTATTATACCCGGCAGGATATCCGCGAGGTGGTGGCCTATGCCGCAGTCCGGGGAATCGATGTGATTCCCGAAATAGATATGCCCGGACATTTTCTGCAGGCGATCGAACATTATCCGTGGCTGGCGTGTTTCGGGCGCGGTGCGTGGGGCAGCTCTTTCTCTTCGCCGCTCTGCATGGGCGACGACCGGGTGCTGGAATTCTGTGAGAATGTCTGGAAAGAGATTTTCGAACTCTTCCCCTGCGAATACGTCCATTTGGGAGGCGACGAGGTGGACATGAGCAACTGGGAGCGGTGTCCTGCCTGTCGGGCCCGCATGCGTACGGAGGGAATCGCCGGCGGGGAGGCTTTGCAGGCGTGGTTCATGCAGCGCATGCAGCGCTTTTTCGAAGCGCATGGGCGGCGCATGATCGGCTGGGATGAAATTCTCGGCAGCGGGCCTGTCTCCGGGACCGCCGTCATGTGGTGGCGTCCGTGGGAACCGCAGTCCGTGAGCCGGGCCGTGCGGCAGGGGTGCGAGGTTATCCTCTGTCCGCAGTCGTGGTTCTACTTTTCGCTGGACGAGGATGCCGGAGCGTTGTCGCGCGTCTGGAATTTCGATATGCTTCCCGACTCACTTCCCGATACCGGGAAACGGTTGGTGAAAGGCGTGCAGGGCAATCTTTGGACCGAAAAAATTCCGAGTTGGAGCCGGGCCGAACATATGCTTTATCCGCGTTTGCTGATCTTGGCCGAAAAGGGATGGGGCGCGGCGGAATCGGATGAAGCGGCTTTTATGGAACGGTTGCTGCGCTATTGCGGACGGTTGGATGCCGAAGGGATCAATTACCGGATTCCGTCGCTGACGAATTATCACGAGATAAGCGTCTTTACCGATTCGGTCCGGACCAGCGTCGCGTGTCCGCTGCCGGACGCCGTTCTGCGCTATACGCTCGACGGATCGGTGCCGACGGTGAATTCGCCGCGTTACGATGCTCCGCTGACGATCCGTGAGGATTGTACGCTGCGCATACGTCCGTTCCATGCCGACGGACGCACGGGCGACTGGATAACGGTCCGTTATGAGAAGCAGGATTACGCCCGGCCGTTGGAGCCGCGGGCTGCCGAACCCGGTTTGTGCGTCGAGTGGTATTTCCGCCGCTTTCCCGGCTGCGACGCGATCGGCGAGCCGGACGCTGCCCGCAAGGCCCTTGCCTCCGTCCTTCAGCCCCGTCACGCTGTCGCCGACGGTTGCTGTGTCGTCGATTCCGTCTGCTTTCCCCGCGCGGCTGCCGGACGCCGGGCCGTCGGGATGATCTTCCGGGGATATATCGATATTCCTCGGACCGGAATCTATACTTTTGCACTTGCTTCCGACGACGGCGCCATCCTGCGCATCGGCGATAGGGTAGTGATCGACAACGACGGCGAACATCCGTTGTTTCATAAGACGGGACAGGCGGCATTGGCCGCGGGGCTGCATCCGCTCGAACTGCGCTATTTCGATTATAACGGCGGTATGGTCTCGCTTTCCCTGATCGGAGCCGACGGCAGGCCGCAATCGCTCGACGGCCGCTGGCTGCGCCACGATCCGGACACGATATGCTGCCGAAAGGTTCGCTGAACGGACAAATTTTGCCAGATTGAACGGGAGCCGACGGCACTGCGCTGTCGGCTCCCGTCGTATAAGTCCTAAAAGGCTATGCCAATATATAGGCGAGGGCATTTATATAATTAAAGGTATTGGTGTCGGAAAATATGTTTTTGTCATATTATAAATATTTTATGGCGTATCGGCGAAATTTTTACAATTGAAAATATTGTAATTTTGCGCCAAGAATATATGCATATTATCCTATGCCCTTGCATAATATAGCGGAACATCGAAGTTGTATGTACTATGCGACGGATGAAACTTCGCTGTTCAAGCAATATTGTTTGAGCGGCGGAGAGTCTGTTTCGGGCATAAACGACACCCGCAGCGCACTTCTTTATCTTACCGAGGGCAGCCTTCGTGTCAGGTTGGGACGTTATTCACCGTGTAAAGTCGAGTGCGGAACGTTGCTTTTTCTTCGCAAAAATACCGGGTTTAACGTTCAGGCGATAGGAACTTGCCGGTTTGTTGCCTGTTTCTTGTCGGGACAATTACCGCTTTGCAGCAAATACGGTATTGAAGATTCGCAGTATGATACGCCCAGGTTTGCGGATGATAATATTAGCAGCCCCCAGCAGCGGCCACGCGGAGACGGTTGG
>JAJPZH010000193.1 GCA_021204515.1 Alistipes sp.
GCATGAAATATAAGCCGGACCTTCTTCCGTTGCATGAACAGTACTTTGCGGCCTTCATTCAACTCGGGTTTTATGCGACGTAGGTATTCGGTCCGGCGTTGAAGGTCTCGATCAGGCTGCGGCTGGTCGGCGTGCGGCACTCGTCCACAACACCGATCGGCACGTTGCGGAGCACCTGCGCTCCGTAAGCCATCGAGTAGACGGTGGCGTAGATAATCAGCGCGAGAACGAGGATCAGGACCACGCCCGCATCGGTGAAGATCGTGCGGAACTCGTTGCGCATGACCGACAGCAGCTGTTGCCAATAAGAGGTCATCTGATGTGTGAAGCGACTCATACTATAACCTCCCCCAATATTTTTCCTCCGTGCAGATCGTCCGCAGGCGCGGCAGGCACAGAAGCGGTAAGACAATGAACAGCGACATGTAACACATGTCGGGCAGCGAACAGACGACCGGGGCGCCCCGCAGCATTTGATCGACGAAAATGTCGGTGTAGTAGGTGAACGGGAAAAGTTTGCTGAGGTACTGCATGGCGGGCCACATGGCCATAATCGGGAACGTAAGCCCCGAGAAAGTGAAGGCCAGCACCGAATAGCCGCCGCCGATCGAGAGCGAAAGGCGCAGGTTCGACAACAGCGAAACGATGAAAACGGCGATGGCCTGATAGCTCATGATGAAAAGCAGCGTACTGAGCAGGATAACCGTCAGACTGCCGTTCAGAGGTACGCCGACGACTTTGAAGATGATCAGGAACATGACCAGCGACATGAGGAACATCACTACCGTCACGGGCAGCACCTTGCCCAGCAGTGCAGCCGATACCGAGCCGTTGCCCGTCTCGATCCACTCGCGGGCGGTTCCTTTTTTGAGTTCCGTACCGATGGTGAAGACCGTCACCATGACGATAAAGATCAGGAGCATCATCGGCATAAAGCTCGGCGAGAGGTAATAGCCGTAATTGATATAGGGATTGAACAATACGTGTTTGTTGAACCGCACGGGCATTAGCTGCGCCATGGCCTGCCGCTCTGTGAGGCCCTGCTTGGTGAGCAGCTGGATCTGGATGCCGCCCGAAAAAGTCGTCACGGCAGTCTGAATGTCTCTTGCCAGCAGGCCGTTCACCGTGATATTCGTACCCGATATATAGGTCTCGATATGCGTCTGGCTGTTGCTCAGGATGTTTTTTTCGAAGAATGCCGGAATCTGTACGATCGCCATGATTTTGCCTTCGCGCATCAGCCGCTCGCCTTCGTCCATGTCCTGAATGCCGTATGACACCATCGCTGTCGCCGTATCGTCGAGCATCTGCGTGACCTTGCGCGAGAGCGATGTGTGGTCCTGATCCAATACCGCGATCGGAATGTCGCGCGCTGCGCCCTTGTTGAACAGCAGGGCGAAAAACGCGAACGACACGACGGGAAGCACGAGCATCAGTGCGAAGTACATCGGCTGATGCGCGAGACGCGTCAGTTCCCGTCGGAGAACGGCATAGGTATTACGCAGGAAATTCAGCATCGCCTTCTCCTACTTCTTGATTTGGTCCCAGTCCACGAGTACGCTCATTCCCGGGCGCATGTTTTCGATATGCGTCGCGGGCTTGGCTTTCACGGCGAAGGTGCGGATGTCGAAACCACCCTGCGTGCGGGTCGCCGACCACGTCGCGAAGTCGGCTTGCACGGCGATATAGGTCACTTCGAACTCCACGTCATACCCTAATGCCGGTACGTAACCGCTCATGCGGGTACCGATCTGAATCGCCGGAAGCAGGGTCTCCTTGATATTGAACGTCACCCACATATCGCTCATGTCGAGGATCGCCACTACGGGATAGCCGCTGCCGACCAGCTCGCCCTCCTCGGCGATGATGGTCGAGACCTCGCCCGTGACGGGCGAATAGACCATGGCGTCGCTTATGTAGGATTCGACTTCGCTGACGGCTCCTTCGGCCTGACGGACACGGGCTGCGGCGGCCTCCTTGTCTTCCTTGCGAGCACCGTCCATAGCCAGATCGTACTGCGCTTTGGCAGCCATCGCCGTGGCTTCCATGGCTTTGTAGTTGGCCGACGCCTCGTCCATCTTCTGTTCGGGAACCACGCCCTGCTCGTAGAGATTTTTCACGCGGTCATAGGTCTTGCGGGCCAGTTCCAGTCCGGCCTGCGCCTTCTCCCACATGTTCATTGCCGCTTCGATCTGCTGGATGCGGGCGCCGGCGAGGGCGGCCTGATCCAGTGCCGCGGCCGCGCTCTTCACGGCCTCGGCCTGCTGGAGCTTAGCTTCCAGTTCGGGTGTCGAAAGCGTGTAGAGCAACTGCCCCTTTTCCACATGGTCGCCCTGCTCGACTTTCATGTCGTCGATGCGGCCCGGAACTTTCGACGATGCCTTGTAGGTCGTACATTCCACCGTGCCCTGAATCAGCGTCGGGGTCGATCTGCGAAGGTACCAGCTGATCAGTACGACCGACGCGATGATGACCACGGCGGCCGCGATGATTCCAATAATGTTGCTGCGTTTCATATTTTTCAGTTTTTATTTTTTATCGAACAGAATGGGCCGTGCGTCGGTGCGGCGCGCATAGGCGGGAATTCGTCGCTGATGCCTGCGGTTTCGAGCAGCTGCGCCAGCAGCAGGTCGAAATTGTAGGCCGCTTGCAGACGTTCGGTGCGCACACCCGCGAGGTTCAGCTCGGCGTCGATCAGGTCCGACGACGAACTCATGCCTTCGAGGAAGGCGGCGTTTTTCATGCGGAGGTACTCCTCGGCGAAGTTCAGCGACGCGTCGATCGAAGTCATCTGGTTGCGGTAGTTCATCATCTGGTTGTAGAGCTTCTCGACCAGCACCGAAATATCCTTGCCGGCCTTGTTCTGCAGGGCGCCGACGCGGCGTGCGGTCTGTTTGGCCGCCGAATATTTGTATTCGCGGTTCAGACCGTCGAAGATCTTGATATTGACTCCGACGCCCACGGCCCAGCGGGGCACGATCCCCGAAACCTGATAGTTGTAAAACGAGCCGCCGCCGATGGCCGCCACCTGCGGCAGGAAGTCGGCGCGCTGGGCGCGGACGCCCTCCTCGGCCAGCTGGCGCTTGAGCGAAACCTGATTGAGCAGCGGGTTGCGGTCCTGCGCCAGATCCTTGTAATATTCCAGATCTTCGATTTTGTCGATCATGAACATCGACGTTACGGGCTGCCATGCGTTGTCGCGTCCCAGCGTATTCGAAAGCGCGCTGGCGATGGTTTCGGCCTGCAGCTTGGCGTTGGCCAGTTCACGTTCGGCCTCGGCCATCTTGAATTCGACGTAGAGCCGTTCGCTCTGGGCAATCATGCCGTTCTTTTCGAGGGCTACGGCGTCTTCGAGGTGGCGGCGTACGCCGTCCACGACCTGCCGGCGCACCTCGACGACCTGCATGGCGAGCGCAAGGCCGAAGTAACGTTCCACCAGTTCGGAGATCAGGGCGTTGCGCGTCTGGTTGCCCTGTTCCGCGGCGGTGCGTTCGTTGATGCGCGCAGCTCGGTTGGCGGCGTTGATCTTACCGCCCAGCCAGATCGGCATGGTCACCTCGCCGCCCACGAAACCCAGACTCCGGTCCTGCACCGTGAGGAACCAGTCGGCGTTCATCAGCGGATTGAGCAGACCGTTGATCGAAGGTATCGCTTCGGGCGGAATCAGGCCGCTGCCCAGTATCTGCCCCGCGAGGTTTTTGGCGGGACCTTTCATCTCGTTGAAGTCGAATCCGATGTCCTTGCCCAGATAGGCATAGGCGCCCGTGACACTGATTTTGGGCATGCGCAGGCCGATGGCTGCGCGGCGCTCCTGCGTCGCGGCCTTCTCCTCGAACTCGGCCGCCTTCATCGCGGGATTTTCCGTGAGAGTGACGGCGATCGCTTCGTCGAGCGAAAGCGTCTGCTTGATCTCCTGCGCAGACAGCGGAACGACCGTTGCGAATGCCGCCGCCGTAAGAGCTATTCCGACTGCTATTTTCATATTAATCAATGCGTTTAAAATACAAATATATAAGTTATCCCGATATGTTGCGCGATTTTCCGGTAAAAGAGTCCAATTTTAGGCCTTTACGGACACAAATTGCGCCGGTTTCAGCGCTTCAGGTGGGCATTGGCTTCCCATACGCCGCCGGCCAGTGCAGGATAGACCCGCACATCGACGCCCGCTTCGCGCAGGGTGAGCGCCCCGCGGCAGCAGACGAAGCAGCCGGGTTCGTAGAGCGCGAAGACGGCACGGGCGAATCCGTATTTCAATAGAAGCTGCGTGCAGCTCTCCGGCTCGTTGGCCCGCAGCGAACAGGGTTCCATCGAAGAGTACATGGCAGCTCCGCGGAGCGGCGCTCCGGCCGCCAGCGCCTTGGCGATGGCTTCCTGCTCGGCGTGGTGCGTCGGCGAGGTTTCGTGCGTGTGCCCTGCAAAAATCCGGCCGTCGGCTGCGACCACGACTGCGCCGACGCAGTAGGACGTGGCGCTGGGCTTGCATTTGCGGCCTTCGTCCACGGCCTGCTTCAGGAAACGCAGGTCTGCGGCGGAGGTGTCGGGATGCAGTGTGTAGGTCGTGACCTCCATGCCGCCCAAGTTTTCGCGGGTCTGCGGAGTGCCTTCCCGGGGTGTGAAGTTGAATTCCGCACCGCCCGCCGTGCCGAGCCGCAGTTTAGGATTGACGGCCAGCCGCAGGGTGTCGGCCATGCCTTCGCCGAGGAACATGCGGAGGATCGACGCCCCGCCTTCGACCATCAGCCGTTCGATGCCCCGCTTTTCCAGTTGGGTGACGATCAGCTTCGCCGTAATTGGTTCTTCGGTTGATATGACCGTTGCAATATCTTGTAACCCATCTATTTCGTGCGGTGAAAATATATAGCGTTCGGCCTCGCCTTCGGTGAAGAAGCGCAGGCCGGGCGGGAGGTCGCCCGTACCGGTGATCGTCACTTTGGCGATGTCGGGCGGCAGGCCCCGCTCCCTGCGGCGGGTGCGGACCTCTTCGTCGCGCACGAGCAGCGACGGATCGTCGCGCCGCAGGGTTTCGGCGCCGACCAGAATGGCGTCGTGCGCGGCGCGCAGACGGTAAACCTCCGCCCAGTCTTCGGGCGTTGAGATAATCAGTCTCCGGGGAGTGTTGTCGTCCAGAAAGCCGTCGGCCGTAACCGCGGTGGAAAGTGTCACCCGCATCGTTTCAAAGTTATGAGTGTGATTTCGGGATAGGCTCCCAAACGCATCGGGAATGCCACATATCCCGTGCCGTCGTTGATATAGAGCGTGCTTTCGCCTTCGTCGTAACGACCGCTCCACCGCGTGTAGAGCAACTGCGCCGGAGAAAAGGCGTGTCCGAAAAGGCGTATTTTCAGCTGCATGCTGTGTACGTGACCCGAAAGGGTCAGATCTCCGT
>JAJPZH010000241.1 GCA_021204515.1 Alistipes sp.
GTCGGCGACCGCATCTATACCGACGTGGCGATGGCCCACAACGCCAACGCGATGGGCGTGCTGGTGCTCTCGGGCGAGACGACGCTCGACGTGGCCGACAAAGCCGATCCGCAGCCGCACATCACCGCCGACAGCATCGAAGTACTGGGCCGGCTGATCCGCGAGGCGCACGATAAATAGGCAGGCAAATCCCCGCGCCGCCCGGGCGGCATATCCTGCGAAACGGAGCGGGACAGCCGCGCACGGACAAACAGGCCGAAACAATTACACACAGATAAAATAGGCTGCGACTATGCCCGCATCAGAAAAACCGAATCCGTTTGGATTCGGTTTTTCCGTCTCTTTGCCGGAAAAGCACTATATTTGCGAAGTCAATGACAAACAGCATATCAATATGGAGCACAATATCCTCATCCCGCTGCTGCTGACCCTCGGAGCCGGTCTGGCCACCGGCATCGGCAGCGCGATCGCCTTTTTCGCCCGCCGCACCAACAAACGGCTGCTGTCGTTCTCGCTCGGATTGTCGGGCGGCGTAATGATCTATGTTTCGTTCGTCGAACTGTTTCAGCAGGCACAGGTTACTCTCTCGGAGGAATGGGGTGCCCATACGGGGATAATCGTCACCGTCGCCAGTTTCTTCGCCGGCATCCTGCTCATAGGCGTCATCGACCGGCTGGTTCCCTCGTTCGAAAATCCCCATGAAGCCCATATGGTCGAAGAGATGGACAAACAGCCCCGCAATCCGAAACTGATGCGTATGGGCGTGATGACGGCGCTGGCCATCGGCATTCACAACTTCCCGGAAGGTATCGCCACTTTCACGTCGGCCGTAGACAACATGGCGCTGGGCGTCGCGATCGCCGTAGCGATCGCCATCCACAACATTCCCGAAGGCATTGCGGTTTCGATTCCGATCTTCTACGCCACGGGCGACCGCAAAAAGGCGTTCAAACTTTCACTGCTGTCGGGTCTCGCCGAACCGGTCGGCGCCCTGCTGGCCTATCTGGTGCTGATGCCTTTCATGTCGCCGACGCTGATGGGGTGCATACTGGCCGGAGTCGCAGGCATCATGGTCTTCATCTCGATCGACGAACTGCTGCCCGCCGCCCGCGAATACGGCGAAGCTCATATTTCGATTTACGGCGTGGTGGCCGGCATGGCACTGATGGCCGTCAGCCTAATCCTGCTTGCATAGACTATGGACATTCTGCTGCTGATCGTCGGACTGGGACTGATTCTGGCCGGCGCAAATTTCCTGACGGACGGTTCGGCCGCCGTCGCGCAACGCTTCCGGGTTCCGGAATTCATCATCGGCCTGACGATCGTCGCCGTCGGCACCTCGACGCCCGAACTGGTCGTCTCGGTACTCTCGGCCGCAGCGGGCAACAGCGACGTGGCGATCGGCAACGTCGTCGGCTCGAACCTTTTCAACGTCTTCCTGATCCTCGGCGTCTGCGCCCTGATCCGGCCGCTGACCCTCACGCAAAGCAACATCCGGCGCGACATCCCCTTCGGCATGGCAGCGTCGCTGATTCTGCTGGCCGTCACCTCCGACCGTCTGATATGCGCGGGAGCGACGGACAGGATCGGCCGCATCGACGGTATCGTCATGGCAGCGCTCTATATCGCGCTGATGTGGTTCACGATACGCACCACGAAACGGCCCGAAGCGGCTCCCGCCGATGCAAACGCCAAAAAGCCGACGGCCTTGTGGCTGACGGTCGTCATGATCGCAGGAGGACTCGCCGGACTGATTTTCGGAGGCGAGATGTTCCTGAAAAGCGCCACGGAGATCGCCCGCAGGCTGGGCATCAGCGAATCGGTGATCGCCATTACGCTCGTCGCAGGCGGCACGTCGCTGCCCGAACTGGCTTCGTCGGTCGTATCGCTGCTCAAAGGCAAATCCGAAATGGCGCTGGGCAACGTCATCGGGTCCAACATCGCCAATATCCTGCTGATACTCGGCGTGAGCGCGACGATTCACCCGCTGACGATGGGCGGCATCACGACGACCGATGTTCTGATGGTGGTATTGAGTTCCCTGTTACTGTTCCTGACGGCCTTTACCTTCCGCAGGAAGCAGATCGACCGCTGGGAGGGCGCGATCTTTCTGATAATATACGCCGCCTATATCTGGTATCTGATACGCTGACGGAACAGATACACGAACAAAACACGCCGTCCCCGGCGGCGTTTGCACACAAGACGAATCCCTGCTTCGGCAGGGATTTTTTACGGCTGCCGATCCAGATAGCGGTCTATCAACCGCGGCACGGCATAGTCGCCCAGCGTGGCGGTCGGCACGGAGGGAAAATCTATCGCAACAGAGGTTTCGATGCGATGGAACACCGCATGCAGCCTTTGGTGCGAGAGCTGATGTTTCGGCATTCCGACGCTTCGCAGCAGGTGCCATTCGACATTGCCGAACAAGGTGCGGAATGCTTCCGAAGCGGTCAGCCCGGCAAAATCCGCAGCATGATCCGTCTCGATCATCGGAAACTCGTACAAACCCTGCCAAATGTCGCGTTCCCCGCGCCGCCGCAACAAGGTCCGGTCGCCGCATGTGACGTGCAGGTAGTTGAACCAACGGTCGCGCACCTTGGTTCTCCCCTGCTTGACGGGACGCTCCGCAACCGTTCCGGCAGCCAGAGCCAGACAGCGCGCCGCGAGCGGACAGTCGGTGCATCCGGGCTGCGCCGGGGTGCATTGCAGCGCGCCGAAATCCATGACAGCCTGATTGTAACGCCCCGGACAGCTCATGGCGAGCTGCGTTTGCGCCAGTTCGGCGAACGCGCGCTTTCCGGCTGTGGAGTCTATCGGAGCATCGATATCGAAGAGCCGCGCCAGCACACGAAAGACATTGCCGTCGAGCACGGCGCAAGGAGCGTCGTAAGCGGCCGAGCAGACGGCCGCGGCGGTATAGTCGCCGACGCCCCGCAGCGAGCGGACGTCGTCGTAAGTCTCGGGGAACACGCCTCCGAATCGCTCTACGACCTGACGCGCCGCGGCATGCAGATTGCGCGCCCGGCTGTAATAGCCGAGTCCCTGCCACAGTTTGAGCACTTCGTCCTCCGGGGCGGCGGCCAGCGACCCGACATCGGGGAACCGCTCCGTGAAGCGCAGGTAATAGTCCATGCCCTGCGCGACGCGGGTCTGCTGAAGAATAACTTCGGAAAGCCAGATGCGGTAAGGATCGCGGGTACGTCTCCAAGGCAGGTCCCTGCCATATCGGGCGTACCAGTCCAGCAATATGTCGGAAATGTTATCCATATTCTGTCCGCAAAAGTAACAATTTTCCCGTTTAGGCTCTATATTTGAAGAAATAAAGCCAACATCTAAAATTCAAGGTTATGGAAAAGAAACACGAACTGATCGACAATGCCGCGAAAAAGCGATATGAATTCGACCTCGGCGGCGACCTCGCCATGATCGAATACATCAAAGCGCAGGGATTCATCGTCCTGACACACACCGAAGTTCCCGAAAAATACGAAGGACAGGGCATCGGTTCGGAGCTGGTGCACGCCGTATTGGAGGACCTGCGCGCCAAGAAACTGCCGATGATTCCCCAGTGCCCCTTCGTCGCACAGTACATCTACCGCCATCCCGAATGGGCGGACGTGGTACTGAAGGAAGTACCCGCCAAATAACGCAGGAGCCGGCCGGCAGACTTATGTCAGACGATTTCACCCCCGTCGCAGACAAGCGACAGGGGTGAATTTCATTTCCGGGGAGGGGCTTTACATTGCCGCCGATCTGCGGAACAGACTCAGAAATCGTCCGTGCGGAAGGGAACGACCGGCAGGCCCCGGGTATCTGCCAGATTGCCCGGCTGGAAATCACGGAAGCAATAGCGCACAGCCACGGGATCGGAGACCTTCTCCGAGGAGACAATCAGACTCGATTGGCTTTCGACAACCGCATCGGCCGGATAAAATACCTTGTCGGCCCCGCAAATCTCGAATCCGCGGATGTCGGTCAGCCGGTTGAAACCCTGCGCCATATACTTGAACGTAATACGGACTTTGCCGTCGCGGATCTCCATCGACTCGTACTGCGGACTTTGACAGGCAATATTCTTCTTCCCGTAGGTTTTGTTCAGCGCCGTGAAGGCCAGCCGATAGCCCACGTCCCGTTTGTTCTTCGGGTGGATATTGCGAATTTCATAAGGCTCCACCAGATCGTTGGTGCAAACCATACTGCTGTTGGGAATCAGTTCCTGCGCCCGGCACTGCGCTTCGCGCAGGTAGGGCGATTTTCCGTTGCCGTAGCCGAATGGGGCGATCTCGACGTAATAGAACGGCAGGTCGTCCCGCTCCCATAATCCGCGCCACAAGGCAACCATATCGGCCAGCCGAGCGGCGTAATCCATGTAACGGGAGACATTCGATTCTCCCTGATACCAGAGGAATCCGCGGACGGTATAACCCGCCACAGGACGTAGCATGCCGTTATACATGACCATCGGCTGGAGAAATTCAGGCTCGGTCTGCCGTATCGCCTGCTCCGAAAGATCGACATCGGGGTACTTTTCCAGTAATTCGCGGCTCATCCACCCCTCGACGCGGCTTCCGCCCCACGAGCAGTCGATAATGCCGACCGGAACGTCGAGCACGTCGTTGAGCATTTCGGCGAAGAAATAGCCGGCGGCGGTGAACTTCGGCGCCGACGCGGTCGTGCAGGGCGTCCATCTCCCGGCGGCCTCCTCCTGCGGGGTAAAAGACTTGGCCCGCTTGACTTTGACATAATGGATCTTACCGCTTTTGGCGCCCGCACGGGCGATGATCTCGTTCGCATCCGTAACCGGACACTGCCAGAAACCGCCGAGCGGCATCTCCATATTGCTCTGTCCTCCGGCGAACCAGACTTCGCCGATCAGCACGCGGTCGAATGTCACGCGGTCGCCGCTGGCGAAGGTAATCCGCTGCGGTTCGTAACTTCCGGCCGGCGTCCGGACCGATACGCTCCAGCGGCCGTCGGCATCGCTCTTCACAGCGGACTTAGCGCCCCACGAAGTCTCGACCGTCACCGCGGCATGCGGCTCGGCCCAGCCCCACAACCGGACCTCGGCATTTTGTTGAAGCACCATATCATTGCCGATGATCTCGGGCAGTCTGATTTTAGCCGCGGCGCCCCATACGGCCGTAAAAGAGATAAAAAGCAGCAGGATTCTTTTCATAACGGGTCAATATCAAATTTTCACAAAAATACGATTTTTCGGCAGACGCAGACCAGCGGACCGCGGAAAATTTCTTTCAGATTAATATAGGTATCCACTTTTTATGGAAAAAAACTGCCGGGAATTTGGTTTATTTTATAAACTACTTTATATTTACAATATATT
>JAJPZH010000066.1 GCA_021204515.1 Alistipes sp.
GAACCTGCGTTACTTCGGCGCCGGTCTGAACATCACATTTTAAATAAAGGCGAAAACTATGAAAACGACGATTTTAAAATATATCACCGTGACGTTCGCCGCCGGCGCGATGCTGCTCGCAGGCTGTAACGATCTGGATCAGGAGCCTACCAACAAATTTACCGACAAGGCTTTCTGGACTTCGCCCGAACGTGCGAACATGGTGCTCAACATGGCTTACAACCAGATGTTCAGCCATGACAAGATCTGGCAGGACGAGGCGCTGAGCGACAACCTGTACGAGCAGCGCGGCAATCCCGACACGCGTACGATCCGCATGGGACAGGCGACGCCCAACACGGGACTGTTCCGCAGCGAGTGGAAATGGGTGTTCGAGGGTGTCAAGACCTGCAATGTCTTTATGAATTTCGTGGACGAGGTGCCGGGCATGGACCCCGAACGGCTCGCCGAGATGAAGGCGCAGATCCGCTTTATCCGCGCATTCCTCTATTTCCGTCTGGCCAATTTCTACGGCGACATTCCTTTCTTCCTGCAGGATATTTCGCTCGAAGAGTCGCGCCGCATCTCCCGCACTTCCTATCCCGAGGTGATGAGTACGCTGCACCGCGAACTCGACGAGATCATCGGCGATCTGCCCAGCCGCGACGAACTGCAAGCCGACGACAACGGCCGCATCACCAAAGCCGCCGCCATGGTCCTCAAGGCGCGTATGTACATGTACGAGAACGTGCAGCGCACCGGCAATTCGGTTTCGGACAACATGCGCAAGGCCGCCGACATCTGCGACAAGCTTATCCACGAGCAGGGCACTTACGGCACTTACAGCCTGCTGACCCAAGGGTCCGGCGACGGCATTCCGGCCTATGAGTATCTCTTTACCTCGGCCGCAGAGTACAACAGCGAGGTGATCCTCGACTATGCCGCCGTCGAACTGAACAAGCAGTGGTCCACGCTCTATTCGATGGCTCCCCTGACGATGGGCGCCAGCCTCTGCCAGAAGGCTCCGACACGTGCTCTGGTGGACAGCTACCTCAATGCCGACGGTTCCGTTCCCGCGGACAAGACCGTCTATGCGAACCGCGATCCGCGTCTGACCGCTACGGTCGTTTACAACGGCTATGTGTGGAAAGACCGCAACGACAAGGGCGAATACGTGACCAAGGGTACGATCGACGTGACTTCGGGCAGCGACAAGGCCGGTGCGGACAACGGTTCGCCTACGGGCTTCTATACCCGCAAGTATTTCGATACGGACCACGGCAAGAACCTCGAAATGTGGACCAATATCATCATGATGCGCTATGCCGACGTGCTGCTGATGTATGCCGAGGCGAAGGCGTACCTGAACGAGATGGACGCCGCGGTGTGGAACGAGACGATCAAACCGATCCGCCAGCGTGCGGGTCTCAGCAGCACCGACTTCCCCTCGTCGGGCGATTACACCGACATCGTGCGCAACGAACGCCGTGTCGAGCTGGCGCTCGAAGGGTTGCGTTATTTCGACCTGATCCGCTGGATCAACTACAAGGACTCCAAGTCGCAGGGCGTCATCGACCTTTTGAACGGCGCGGTTTACGGTGCCAAGGAGCTGAACAACGGCCGTCAGATCGACGAGTTCATGTTCAATTCCAGCCGGGACATTCTCTGGTCGCTTCCGCTCTCCGAAACGCAGCTCGTGCCGACGCTGCTGCCCAACAATTCGGGTTATTAATCGTCAATCAAAAAGTATCGAAGACAATGAAAAAGATATTGAATATACTGATGGCGGCCCTCGTCCTTGCGGGCGTTTCCTGCACGGACGACTTGGAGTACAAGCCCGGCGGCGTTACTCCGGTGAAGACGCTGCTGCTGCCGGCCGACAACTATTACGTGGAGCTGCAGAGCGCTTCGACGGCGACTCTCTGCTTTTCGTGGGAACCTGCGCTGGCCGCCGACGGACAGCTTCCCCATTACGAGGTGGTATTCTTCAGCCAGCCCGGCGGCGAGATCGTTTACCGTTATGACGCCGGTTCCTCGACCAGCATCGATATCGCTCACAAGGAGATCAACCGCATCGCCAATGCGGCCGGTATCGACGTCGGCGCCGACGGCGCCGTATATTGGTCGGTCGTGTCGAGCCGGGGCGTCGATACCGCTCCCGTGACTGCCGAACCCCGTAAATTGGAACTGACGCGTTTGCTGGGCTTCAACGTGATTCCCGATCAGCTCTTCCTTACCGGAGAGGCTACCGAGGTCGGCGAAGATCTTTCGAACGCCTGCGTGGGACGCAAAACCGGCGACGGTGAGTTTACGTTCTACCAGAAACTCGAAGCCGGCAAGGGCTTTACGTTCGTCAGCTCGAAGGGCGACGACCGTACGACTTATACGGTTGTCAATGGAGTTTTGAGCGACGAGAGTGTTGAACCCGCCACGATCGACAGATCGGGAATCTACCGCATTAAACTCGACCTCAATGTCCGCGGGATCACCTTCGAGCATATAGACCGCGTCGAATTCAACTTTGCGCCCCGTACGGAAGACAACAGGGATATGGACTATATCGGCAACGGCTGCTGGAAACTTTCGAACTACAGCGTCGAATTCAGGGAAGAGAGCTGGGGTCTCGATCAGCGTTATAACTTCCATCCTGTTTTCGATGGGGTCATGTATGTATGGGCCGGTGCAAAAGGCAACGACAGCAGTCCCAGCGAGCTGAGCGGTGCGGATTATTACATCCAGACCGAGAATCTGTATACCGGGGATGCCTATGGTCCCGAAAAGTTTAAGTTCCACAGCGATTTTAACGGTAAGAAAGTCGATATCACCCTGATTATGTCCGGTGACGTGGAGAATTGCACGCATGTAATCGAGATCGTTGGCTAAAAATAATCGAACCTATGAAAAATATACTGAATAAACTGGTTATTCTGCTGCTCGCGGGTTTTGCATTGGCGGCCTGTACCGAGCATACGGAATATGACGATACCGGCTTCAGCGCGGTCGAAAAACTGCTCTACCCGTCGGACGGCTACGCCCTCGATCTGATCGAGCAGGCCGACGCCAACCTCTATTTCGAGTGGGAGGTTTCCAAAGTCGGAACTCCGGTCTACACCGTGGTTTTCCTCGATGCGGCCAAGAAGGAGATCGGTCGTTATCTGGCCGACAACAACGGCCAGAAATCCTCGCTGAAAATGCTCCACAGCCAGCTCAATACGGTCGCCGGGGATGCCGGCATCGAGCCTGACGCCGCGGGCGACATCTATTGGACGGTCTGCGCCGGACTGGGCGGAGCCGAACAGCTTTCGCCGGCCGAGCCGCACAAACTCACCGTCAAACGCTATGCTTCGATCGACGCGCCCTACCATCTCTACGTGACGGGCGAAGGTTCCGAGTTCGGTACGGATCCCGCCGCTGCTAAACAGATGCGCGAGCTGGGCGACGGCAAGTTCGAGATTTATACCGAGTTCACCGGCTCGTTCAGCTTCATCAACCGCAATGCGGAGGGCAGCAAACGTACGTTCGGCGTCGCCGAAGGCCGCCTGATCGAAGGTGCCGACGCCGCGGGCACGGGCGACGGCGTTTACCGCGTACTGGTCGATTTCGGGTCCGGCACCGTGAAGATGGAGAAGATCGAAAGCGTGAAGTACCACTGGTGCTGGACGCCCGATCCCGATGCGGTGATGGAATATGCCGGCAACGGCACATGGAAGCGCGAGATCACTTGGGACGGCGACAACCGCTACCGTTTCGATGCGGTGATCGACGGCACGGATTATATCTGGGGTTATTCGTCGAGCAATATGGACGATTCCAGTATGCCCGACGGTCTGACGGGGCCGCAGTACCAGCTGTCGATGCGCGAAACGGGCGATATCAATCAGTGGGACTACTCCTTCAAGCATATCGACGCGCTGAGGAACGTCACCTGCACGATCGTCGTGGACTGCTCGCCCGAAGCCGAGGCTTACTATCACCGTTACGAATTCGACTTCGCGCCCGAAGCTACTCCCGTGACGCTGCTTTCGCCTGAGGACAATGCGTCCGTCGAGCTGAATGCGCAGGCGGGCGCCAAGCAGACCTTCTCGTGGAACAAGCTTCCCGATTCGGACCCTGCGGGCAAGCTGACGACCTATACGCTGATCTTCTATTCGGACGCCGCGCTGGAAAATGCCGTCGGCCGTAAGGAGGCGCAGTACAACGGTTCCGTGGATGTCTCCTTCTCCGAACTGGAAACGATCGCCGATGCGGCGGGCATTGCCGCCGAAGGCACGGGCGACGTGTACTGGGCCGTGGAGAGCAAACTGCTTTCGTGGACGGCGCTTTCCTCCGGCCGCAAACTCACGGTTACCCGCATGAAGGGGATTCCGACCGCCGCCTATATCACGGGCGCCGCTTCGGAATTCGGTTCCGGCTATCAGGCTCTCAAGGCACTGGGTGCAGGTAAGTTCGAGATATTCACCAAACTGACGACTGCCGGCGGCGGGTACAACTTCACCGACGGCAATACGGCCGATGCGCGCAAGTTCGTCGTCGAGAACGGTGCGATCAGGGAGAGCGCCGGAAGCGTCGTTCCGTCCGAAGAGGCGATTTACTATATCCTGCTCGATTTCGGCGCCGGCACGGCGAAACTCCAGAAGATCGAGAACATGCGTTACCTCTCGCCGAACGTCAAGACCCAGCATACCGAAAAACAGATCAAGCTGCCGTATCAGGGCAACGGCATCTGGTACGCCGCAGGCGTGGTGCCTTACCTGAGGGACTGGGACGACGACCGCTACTTCTTCTGGGCCGAGGTGGACGGTGTTAAGACCAAGTTCGGCGCCAATCCCGGCATGTCGGGCGATCTGAACGAAAAGCCTGCCGAGAACGACCCGCGTTACCGTGTATTCTGGCCGATCTCCGATGTAGACAGCGATGACGCCGGAGCGTTCAAGATGCTCCACGCTTACCGCGGCAACGACTCCAAACGGGTGAATATCAAACTCAACATGAGTCCCGATACGGAGCACTATTACAACTATATCGAGTATCTGGATTAACCAATGCGCCGGGGGAGGGCGTCCCGAAAGGTGCCCCCCCCGGTAAAAAACGACAGACTTATGAAAAAATACATTTTAGCGCTTGCCGCCGCGGCGACCCTGCTGGGAGCCTGCGAGGTGGACGACAAATACTACGGTAAAGAGGTGGTGGATCCGGCCGAGAAACTCGAACCCGCTTACGGGGAGGACTGGACCGCCCATGCCGACAAGATCGACGAGAAGCTGATCGAGAATTTCATGAATACCGACCGCGGCACCTTCTGGTATACCGATCAGGACCGCACGAACGAATCGACCTACTGCTACTGGCCGCATGCTCATGCG
>JAJPZH010000265.1 GCA_021204515.1 Alistipes sp.
GGGTATTGCCGAAGGGGCGCGGACAGACGGAATCGCCGGGACTCTGGTGCTTGGAGTATTGGGTTGGCATTAAGTCGTGGGAGAGTGGGGCTTGCGGAGGGATTGGCTTTCTTTGGGACAGGGCGGGGTGTAGGCTGGTGTGCGCAGTAGGTATCGGCTGTCCGGAAAACAGGTTTGAAGCCGGGCGGATTTTTAAGTCCTGCTTTTGCCGGGGATCAGAGCCGGGAGCCGGGCGTATGCCGGGCTGGGAAAAAGAAGAGAATATGATAAAAGGGAACGGGGATTTCTTACGAAATCCCCGTTCCCGGCTGGCTCTTATTAACCTAAATTTATAGAACCTCCTTGATTACGAAGTTATCGACCATAAAGCGGGCGGGCGTATCGGGTTCGTTGGTCGTTCCGATTATGATCTGCGTATCGGCATCGGCGCCGTAAACCGTGACCGAAAGGTTGTTCCACCGGTCTACCGGCCAGCCGCCTTCGAGACCGCTGGGGTTGTCGAGGACCACTTCGCTCATGGCTTCGCCCGCTTTGAAGGAACCGGCGCCGGACAGCGTGATCTTCAGTTTGAGGGCATTCTTGCTGTCGGGGATGCTCCATGCGCCGCCGCTCACGGTATGCAGCGGGTTGGCGTCGAAGGTGAAGAGAATCGTCGAATTGGCTGCCAGACCGGCGATCTTCGGCGTGCCGAGGGCGCCGCTGCGTTTGGTCGTGCCGAATTTGATCATGCCCGTACGGAAGAATACGAAGCGGGCCGTGCCGGTGGGCTGGAACGTGCCGGGCGTCAGGTAGCCTTTCGAATCGCGGATGGCGATGTGCTCCTGATTGGTGAGAGTAGTCCACTGCTGTTCGCGCTGTGCGGCGGAGTTTGCGACGGGAGGATCGACGCTCTCATACCACGGCATGATCTCGGCCAACTGCCCGTTGAGCATCTGCTCGCCCCAATCGGCTTCGACCCAGCTGAAATCGTCCCAGAAAAGTACCGGCAGTACGTCGATCTCGCCCGTGTTGGGCATGTCGCGCTTGATCGAGAAGTCGGCCGTCGTGGCGGTCATCTCCGGCAGGGTGTCGTCGAACCGGCAGGCGATGCGGTAGAGGCCGGAGAGCAGTTCGCCCGTCCACTTGCCGTCGGCACCGGTGGTATAGGTTCCTACGTGAGTCGCAGTGCCGGCGGCGACGGAGTAGAGCTGGAATTCCTTTTGTGCCCAGACGCTGCCCGTTTTGGCGTTCCGGACCGTGACGACGGACTGGTGCGGGTAGATGTCGGGGTTCGGGTCCTTGAGGTGCATCGTCGATTTGAGCAGGTGGTTGGCGATCTCGAACTTATGGATGACATCCTTCTTTCCGCCCGGCTCGAAGGCCGCTTCGGCGACGTAATAGCCCGAACGGACGTTCATCGTAATCACGCCGTCGGCGTCGGTGGTATAGTCCGTCGAGGAGTGTACGACGTCACCTGCCTTGTTGGTGCGTTTGATCGTGACGGATTCCTCGGCGCGCGGCTGGCCGGTGGTGTCGTCCACGACCGTCAGCACGTACTCGAAGAGCGTGGGATTTTCGGGTTCGCTTTCGTCGATGGGCGGTTTCGAATCCTCGCATCCCGCAAGCAGCGCTGTCCCGAAGAGGAACAGTATCGGCATGAAGAGTTTTGAGATGATTTTCATAATGTGTTTAAGGTTATGGTTGATGATCGTTTCAGGTTTTACCTCTCATTTACAAATATAGTATTAATAATTAATATATAATACATATATCGGCTATTTTCTGATTTTTGAGCCTAATTTTTCTTTTGATAGGTTTTATATGTAGTACTAATATGGGCTTTTAGAGCGCTGCGGCGATCTCTGCGAATTCGAAACTGCGGAAATAGATGCCTTTGCCGTTGTTGTGTCCGTGTTCGAACAACACGCCTACCTTTTTGTTCGCCAATACGGTGAGGTCGGAATAGGAGGAGTAGAAGTCGTTGTCCGGGACGTATTTGAACGTACGCGACCAAGAGCGGCCGTCGTTGCTGCTCAGCTTGATGCTGCCGTTGCGGCGGCTCGACTCGTGATTGGGATTCGAGAAGAGCAGGTTTGCCTTGCCCGCCGAATTGATCGAGTAGCGCAGGATACTGCCCTGACAGCCGTTGTTGTTGGGTTCGATCAGCGTGGTTACCTGCGCCGGTTCGTAGGTGAGTCCTCCGTCGCGGCTGACGGCCTGCCAGCGGTAGCCCAGCGAATTGGGTTCGTAGTTGCGCATGTTGGTCATCAGACTGCCGTCGCCCAGTTCGACGACGGTGCTCTCGTTGCCGTAGGGGTGGTCGGTGACGGCTCCCAAGTGCCATGTCTCGCCCTGATCGTCGGAGTAGATCAGGTGGGCGTGGCGTTCGCTTTTGGGGTCGGTGCCGGGTTTGTTGTGGTTGCAGGGGACGACGATGCGGCCCTTGTTGGGTGCGAGCGTCTTGACGATGGCGTGACAGGGCCCCGTGGCGTACCATGTGTAACCCGCGATGGCGACTTGGTCGTGGATGTCCTCAGGGGTGCTCCACGTTTTGCCGTCGTCGTCCGAGTAAGTCTTCATCACCCGGCGCGGATGGCCGCTGCTGCCCGAACCGTTGGCGCTTCCGGGCGTACGTTCGTTCCAACAGAACAGCAGCAGGATGCGGCCGTTGTCGAGCACGACGGGAGCGGGGTTCTGGCAGCGGTTTTCACCGTCGTCGTAGACCTTGATCGGGGAACTCCATGTCTTGCCGTTGTCCTCGGAGCGTTTTACCAGCAGGTCGATGTTGCCGTCGTCCGCCGAGCCGTCCACGCGGCCTTCGGTGAAGACCAGCACGGTGCCGGCTTTCGATACGACCGCGGCCGGAATACGGAAGGCAGCATAGCCGCTCTCGCCCGGTTTGTACACCTGCGAGGTGACGTTGGCCTCCGGCTGAGGCTCGCCGCCTCCGCCGCCTTCGTTGCCGCCCGGATTGCCGGGTTCGTCGCCGCCGCTGCTGCATGCCGCGGCAAGAAGCAGCGCGGCGATGAGCCAAGTCAGTTTCTGTATTTTTTTCATGGTTGTGACGTTTTTTTTTGTTCGGTCGGGAAGCCGCCCTATTTGAACAGCTTCGCGGGAAGAATGGTGAACTCGATGCGCTCGTAGCAGGACTCGACACCGGTCTCGTACATCACGCCCAGATCGCCGTTCGGAAGTACGACCATATCGGAGTAGGCGGCCGCGGTGTCGCTGAGCCGGCAGGCTGTCTGCCAGTTTTTGCCGCTGTCCCTGCTGATCTTTACGGTCATGTCCTTGCGCTTGGTCGGGTGGTTGGGATTCGAGAAGAGCAGTGTTTCGGTCAGTTTGCCCTTGGGGGCGTAGTTGATGATACTGCCGTTGCAGACGGGTTCGGTCAGCGCGCGGTCGTAGTATTGGGGTTCGAGCGTGAGACCCTGATCGTGACTGAGGGCTACCAGACGGCAGGAGCCGTTGTCCGCACGGTTCTTGTGGCGGGGACCGCGCATGTTGAGCATCAGGTCGCCGTTTTTGAGTTCCGTGACGGTGCTTTCGTTGCCGTCGCGCTCCCCTTCGCCGCCGATGGTCCACGTCCGGCCGTGGTCGTCGGAGTAGATCAGGTGCGAATAGGACCCCGCGCCCTTGCCGTCCTTGAAGAGTCCGTGGTTGCAGGAGACTACGATGCGCCCTTTGTGTTTGCCTTTCTGAAGCTGGATGGCGTTGCAGGGACCTGTGGCGTACCATGTCCAGTCTTCGCGTTTGACGGACGGGGTGATCTCGCGGGGAGAGGACCAAGTCAGTCCGTCGTCGTCGGAATAGAGCACGAAGACGCGGCGGGTGTCCTTGGCCGTACGGGCGTGGATGTCCTTTTCGTGGTCCGTACCGTCGTTCCATGTGGAGAGCAGCAGGATGCGGCCCGTTTCGCGGTCTACGACCGGAGCGGGGTTGCCGCAGACATTGCCCGCGTCGTCCCATACGGTGATGATGTCGCCCCACGTGCGGCCGCCGTCGGTCGAGCGGCGCAGCACCAGATCGATGTCGCCCGTATCGCTGCGGCTGTGTCTGCGGGCTTCGGCGAACGCCAGTACGGTTCCTTTCGTGGTACGGACCGTCGCCGGAATGCGGTAGGTGTCGAAGCCGTTGTCGCCCTTCTTGTAGATCGTCGTCGTGTGAACGGGTTTCGCATCTTGTGGAGTCGTTTGTTGTCCTGCGGCGCACGGGGCGGCGAGGAGCAGGATGCCTGTGATGATGTTGGTCAGTTTCATGGTATTTTTATAGGTTGAAAAATTCGGGAATAATTTGCCGGGCCTGCCGCCGTACCTCTTACATGGGAGACGGGAATCGAGTCGTAGGGCCACCGCAGCGTGCTGCCGACGTCGGCCCACCCGCCGACGAGGGCCATGAAGCGGTCGCAGGCGTGGTTGGGGTATTTCATCCGGACGATGAACGGCGTGATGCACTGCTCCATGAATCGCTGAATCCGGCTCTCCAGTTCGAGGGCGGCCGTCATGTCTGTAAGCATCAGTTCGTACCAGCGCTGCGCCGCAAAGGGATTGAGGCAGGCGACGTTGGAATAGGCGCCCGCGGCTCCGAGCCTGACGCCGGTGGCCAAATGGTGGCCGGGGACGAAGACGGCCAGCCCCGCTGCGTGGAGAGCGACCTGTCCGTACCACTCCGGCGAGGAGTTCTTGTCGTTGGTCTTCACGCCGATCAGGCCGGGAACGTGCTTTTTGAGCGCCGCCCATTCGCCGGGCGTCAGTTCGCGTTTGGCGTGCGGCGGGTTGTAGAGTACGAGGGGGATGCCGGCCGCGCTTTCGGCCATCGTTGCGAGAAACCGGATGGCTTCGCGGTCGTTGACGGGGAACCAGTCGGGCAGGATGACCTGCACGGCTCCGGGGTTCAGGTCGCGGACGAGCAGCAGGCGTGCGAGCGATTCCTGAGCGCAGGGGTGGCTGACGCCGATCTGAAACGCCGTGCCTGCCGCTTCGCATTTTTCGGCCAGCAACCGGCTGAGGCGTACGAATTCGTCGCGGTTCTGGGTGTAGAACTCGCCGGCTGTGCCGTTGGAGTAGATGCCGTTGGGTTTCGAGGCTATTAAAACGTCTATTTCATCGCTTTGCCGGGAGAAGTCGATGTCTCCCTTTTTGTCGGTGGCGAGCAGCAGCGTCGCCCAGTTGCCGCGAAGCGTGTCGTGCGATAGGGGTTTCATAGTTAGAAATTCTGGTTGTCGTTCGTATCGCCGAATTTGCCTGCCGGGAATCAGCGGTTGCGGCTTCCCGATGAATTCTTCGGTGATTGGTAGGACAAATATACTGAATGGTTTTTAATATGCAATACATATT
>JAJPZH010000075.1 GCA_021204515.1 Alistipes sp.
GTATGAACAGACTTTTAATCGCAGCGGGACTCGTTTCCGCGCTCCTGCCCGCCGGGTGCGGCAGACACAAGCCGAAACCCGCAATGCCGCCCCTGCAGGTCGAAACGACCCGCGCCTTGACGGACAGCGTTCCCAACCGCATGAGCTTCATCGGTTACCTTTCGAGTAATTTCGATGCCGTGATCCAGCCCCGGGTCAATGGGTTCCTGTTATCCAAACAGTTTTCGAACGGCATGCCCGTAAAACGCGGGCAGCTGCTTTTCACGATCGACCCCGACCAGCTTTCGACCACGATGCTCGCCGCCGAAGCCGCATTGCAGTCGGCCGAGGCGCAGGCGCTGGAAGCGCGCAACAACTATGAGCGTGCCGTACCGCTGGCCAAGATAAACGCTATCAGCCAGTCGCAGCTCGACCAGTATACGGCGCAGTACAAGGCCGCCGAAGCCTCAGTGCGCTCGGCCGAGCAGACGCTCAACAGCGCCCGCATGAACGTCGGCTATACCGAACTGCGTTCGCCCATCGACGGCATCATCGGGCATACGGCGGCGCATGTAGGCGACTATGTGGGTCCCGGCACGCAGTTCAGCGTACTGACGAGCATTTCGAATATCGACACGCTGACCGTCGATGTGGCGATCCCGATGGCGGAATACCTGCGGGCGGCCGGACAGCGCAGTTCGATATACGACAACGAAGGACTGCTCTCGAATATCCGGCTGACGCTGGCCGACGGCACGCGGTACCCTTACGAAGGACTTTACGACTACACGCGCAAGGATGTGTCGAGCAGCACGGGAACGCTCGTGTTGGTGGTGATGTTCCCCAATCCCGACCGGTCGCTCAAACCCGGACAGTTCGCCCGCGTCTCGGCCAACGTCGGCCCGGTACGGCCACGGGTGATCGTGCCCCAGCAGAGCGTCAGTCAGGCGCAGGGCATCAATTCGGTCTGGGTCGTGCGGCCCGACAGCACGGCGGCCTACCGCCGCGTGGTGCTGGGCGACACCTACGGTACGATGTGGTGCGTGGACGAGGGGCTTGCGAGCGGCGAGCAGGTGGTTACGGCCGGCCAGCAGAAGCTGCGCAGCGGCATGAAGGTAATCCCCGTAAAACGCTGACATTATGGAGAAATTCTTCATTTCACGCCCGATTTTCGCCATCTCGCTGGCCATCGTGATCGTACTCGTGGGGCTGATCTCGATCCTGAACCTGCCGATCGAGCAGTATCCCGACATCACGCCTCCGGTGGTCGAGGTCTCGGCGACATACGACGGCGCCGACGCCGAAACGGTCAACAACGCCGTGGCGACTCCCGTGGCGCAAAGCGTCATGGGAGTCAGCGACATGCTCTACCTGCAGACCACGAGCGCCAACGACGGTTCGATGGTGATGCAGGTGACCTTCGACATCGGGTCCGATCCCGACCTCGACGCCATCTTCACCCAGAACAACGTCTCTTCCGCCACGGCCCAGCTCCCGGCAACGGTGACCAAGCAGGGCGTTACTACGCGCAAGACCATGACAGGATTCCTGCTGGTCTTCTCGTTGCACAGCGACGGACGCTACGACAACGAATTCCTCTCGAATTACGCCTACATCAACCTCCAGAACGAACTGCTGAAGATCGACGGCGTGGGCAAGGTGTCGATCATGGGCGCCGGGGAGTACGCCATGCGCGTATGGCTCAAGCCCGACGTGCTGAAATACTACGGCATTCCGGTTTCGACCGTCACCGCCGCCATCGAAAATCAGGGCGGCATCTACCCCGCCGGACAGTTCGGGGCCGAACCTGCGCCCGACGGCACCTCCTACACCTACACGGTGACCATGCCCCCGCAGATCACCACGGCCGAACAGTTCGGCAACATCGTCGTCGTGACGACTTCGGAGGGCGAACAGATCCGTCTGCGCGACGTGGCCGACGTATCGCTCGGAAGCCAGAGTTACGGCGTAAGCTCGCTCTTCGAGGGCAAGCCTACGGCGCTGATCGTCGTCTATCAGGAACCGGGCAGCAACGCCGTGGCTGTGGGCGGCAAAGTCAAGGCCGAAATGACGCGGCTCGGCAAGCGTCTGCCCGACGGCATTATGACTTCGACGGTCGTGGACACCACGACAAGTATCGACGCCGGCATCAGGGACATCTTCACCACGCTCATCATCGCCCTCGTGCTGGTGATCTTCATCATCTATCTCTTCATTCAGGACTGGCGCGCCACGGTCATTCCGCTTGTCGCGATCCCCGTGTCGCTGGTCGGCGCCTTCGCGCTCTTCCCGCTGCTGGGATTCTCGATCAACATCATTTCGCTGCTGGGACTGGTGCTGGCGATCGGACTGGTGGTGGACGACGCCATCGTGGTCGTGGAGGCCGCACAGGTCAATATCGCCAACGGACTGAAGCCCCGTGCGGCGGCGCTCGAAGCCATGAAGAACGTAGCTTCGCCCATCGTCGCCACGACCGTCGTGCTGCTTGCCGTATTCATTCCCGTATCGTTTACGGGCGGCATCACGGGGCGGCTGTTCCAGCAGTTTTCGGTGACGATCGCCGTGTCGGTCGTCATCTCGGCCTTCAACGCCCTGACGCTCTCTCCGGCTCTGTGCGCCCTGCTGCTGCGCCGCCGCGAAGCGCCCCAAAAGGGATTCTTCGCCGCTTTCAACCGCTGGTTCGCCCGGCGGATGGACAAGTATACGGCCTTCACGCCGACCCTGATACGCCACGTGACCCGCACGGGCGTATTTATCGCCGTGGTGCTGGCCGTCATCTTCCTCGTATGGCGCAAACTGCCTGCGAGCTTCCTGCCCGAAGAGGATCAGGGCTATGTGATGGTGATGGTTTCCACGCCCGAAGCCTCGTCGCTGCAGGTGACGCAGAAGGCCATGACCGAAGCCGACGAAGTGATCCGCACCCTGCCCGAAATCGCTTCGACTTCGTTCGCCGCAGGCTTCAACATGATGGCGGGCATCGCTTCGACCGACAGCGGCATTATCTTCGTGTCGCTGGTCGATTACTCCGACCGTAAACTGACGGCCATGGAAATCGCCCAGCGGCTCACCGAAGAACTTTACATGGCCGTTCCGGGCGCCGAGTGCTTCGCCTTCATTCCGCCGGCAATTCCCGATCTGGGTATCACTTCAGGCGTTTCGGTCGAAGTACAGGACCTCGAAGGTCGAGGCACGGCCTACCTGCTGGCGCAGAGCGAACGGCTGATGGACTCGCTGCGCAAACTGCCCTCCATCGCTTCGGTCACCACGCAGTTCAACGCGGGCGTCCCCCAGCGGCGGCTGCTCATCGACAAAGAGCAGGCTCTGGCCTCGGGCGTGGACCTCGGCGTGCTCTACGGCGACCTGACGACCCTGCTGGGCGGCGCCTACATCAACAACTTCTCGCGCTTCGGCAAGCTCTACCAGACCTACATTCAGGCCGCGCCCGCCTACCGCATGGACAAACGTTCGCTCGACAGCTATTACGTCGCCTCCTCGTCGGGCGAAAGCGTTCCCGTCTCGTCGCTGGTCGAAGTCGTGGATACCGTGGGCGTCGAATACGTCTCGCAGTTCAACCTCTACCGCTCGATCGGGCTTACGATCACTCCCGCGGCCCGCACCTCGACGACGACCGTCATGCAGGACATCACCCGTACGGCGGCGCAGGTATTGCCCGACGATGTGGGCACGGCATGGAGCGGTACCTCCTATCAGGAAGCCAACGCTTCGAAAACCGGCGGACTGGTTTATCTGCTGGCGCTGGTCTTCGTGTTTCTCGCGCTGGCGGCCCTGTACGAATCGTGGGGACTGCCGCTGGCGATCCTGATGAGCGTACCCGTGGCGGTACTGGGCGCCGTGCTCTTCATCGGCGGTTCGCATCTGCTCAATGCTTTTTACGTCAATGATATTTACATGCAGATTTCGCTGGTAATGCTGATCGGACTCGCGGCAAAAAACGCCATTCTGGTCGTGGAATACGCCGACAGGCTCTTCAACGAGCAGGGCATGTCGCTCATGGACGCCACGATCGGAGCCGCCAAGCTGCGCGTACGGCCGATCATCATGACCGCCTTCGCCTTTATCCTCGGCGTCATGCCGCTGATCTTCGCCAGCGGCGTATACGCCACGGCGCGCAACATCATGGGCGTCGCACTCGTGGGCGGCATGTTGTTCGCCACGCTGCTGGGCATCTTCGTCTACCCCGCGCTCTATTATTTCGTAGGCCGCATCGGCGGATTCGAACGCCGCCGCGAACGCAAAAAACTGGAACAGTCATGAAAGCCGGATACCTTATAATTATATTCGCCGCATTTACGGCGGCCTGCACGCCGCGCTTCTACCCTCCGCGCGTTACCGTACCCGACGACTACCTTTACGGCCGGGACTTCTCGGAGGATACGACCCGCTTCGGTCCCGAATGGTGGACGCTGTTCGGCGATACGGTACTCAACAACCTCGTTGCGCGGGCGCTGGACAACAACCGCGACGTGGCCGTGGCGGCTTCGCGGGTGGAGGAAGCGCGGCTGAACCTCAAAACCGTGCGGGCGCAGTACCTGCCGCAGGTCGGGCTGGGCGTCACGGCCGAAGGCGAATATACGCCCGAGACCAAAATCGTGCAGTCGTACGCCGTCGAGCCGTCGCTTTCGTGGGAGGTGGCACTCTTCGGGCAGCTACGCAACGCCAAACGCGCCGCAAAAGCCCAGATAGCCTCGTCGGAGTGGGCGCTGCGGGGCGTGCGGCTGTCGCTGGCGGCCGAAGTCGCCACGACCTATTTCACCCTGCTCGAATACGAACGCGATCTGGCGATCGCCCGGCAGAGCTGTGCCCTGCGGCGCGAATCGGCGGCCCTGATCGACTCGATGTTCCGCCACGGTATGTCGGACGGTGTGGCGCTGGAACAGGCCCGGAGTCTGGTTTACACTGCCGAAGCGGACATCCCGCAGTACCGGCGGGCCGTGGCGCAGACACGGCTGTCGCTCGACATCCTGCTGGGCGAAACTCCCCGGCGGGCGGACAGTACGGGTGCGGGACTGCGTCTGCTGACCGACTACCGTCCGGCCGATATTCCCGTCGGACTGCCCTCGGAACTGCTCGAACGGCGGCCCGACATCATGCAGGCGCGTTACGACATGCTCGCCGCGGCCGCCGAAGTCGGCATCGCACGCGGCAACCGATTCCCGTCTATCACACTGACGGCCAAAGGTGGAATAGCTTCCAATTCGATCAAAGGTTTACATTAGGCCAACCATTGTGCGTGGGATGCGCTGGGCTCGCTTACGCTGCCTTTCTTCAACTTCGGCAGAC
>JAJPZH010000205.1 GCA_021204515.1 Alistipes sp.
GATGCCGTAGTTGTTGTATCTGGCGCCGAGGGTGATGTCGCGGGCGTTCTCGATCGTGCCGTTCATGATCAGCGACATGAAGGGTGCGGGCGCGATGTAGAGATTCTTGTGCCTTTCGGCCATCTCGGCGAAACGGCGGCCGATTTCGGCTTCGATCGAACGGTAATATTCGTCGTACGAGGTGAACCGTCCGAGCGTGGGGACCGATTCGCGCACGATGTCGGCGAACGACATGGCGTCGATGTTCGGGATTTCCATGCCGTAACCCGGAATGATGAATTCCCAGCAGGCGGCGACCACGTAGTCGTGCGCATCCTCGCGGCTGTATCCCAGCCGCATAAGGCCCGGAATCACCACGTCGTCGTTGTTGTACTGCGGGAATCCCAAGCCCCGTTTGGTCAGCTGAGAACCCAGTTCGAAGATTTCGAGCGGCGTTTTGCTGTCTACGCGCAGGTTGATTTTCGGGTCGATCAGCGCCAGATCGCAACTGGCCTTCAGACACATCTCCGAGAGGTCGTTGAACAGGTATTCGCCCTCGGGGCTGCGGCCGCCGAGCACCATGCTCTGGCCGTTGTCGCCCTGCTGCATGCCGGGGTAAAGGTCGCTGTCCCGGTTGCAGGCGAGGAAGAACTCCAGCACCAGATCGTAAGCCTCTTCTTTGGTCAGCAGACCCTTTTCGAGGTCGGATTTCATGTAGGGATACATATATTGGTCGAAGCGTCCTAGCGTGTTGTGGTAGACGCCGCTGATCCAGAGCAGGTAATGCACGGCGCGCAGCAGTTGCAGCGCCTCGCGGAAGGTCGAAGCCCCCTTGTGCGCCACGGTGTGCAGCACGGCGGCAGGCTCGGCGAGTCCCTGTTCGGCGGCATGGCGGGCGTAGCGTTCGAGGAATGCCTGCGACAGCTCTATGTAGCTGCGCATCGCTTCCAGCTGGCGGCGCTGTTCTCCGCTCAGACCGCTGTCCTGCAGGCGTGCGTCGATTTTGGCTTTGCGCGCGTCGAACCCTTCGGCGATCATGTCGCGGTAATTGGCCGACAGGTTCGACAGGAATCCCGATTCGTGGATATAGTGCTTTGCGCGGATTTCGTTCCACTCCTCCTCGGTGAAAATATCCGGGACGCGCGTCACGGTGCGTGTCAGCAGGATGGTTTCGCCGGGCAGAACGACCGGCGTTTCGTTTTCGAGCATGGCCGCGAACATCCGCTCGGCGCGGTCGATCGGGGCGGCGTTTTCTTTGCTGAACGTCTCGTTGAGCGCGGCGATGCCCAGCGATTCGGGCGTGCGGCGGTACTGGTGATGCTTTTTGTCCAGTATGTACTCTTTCAGATTTTCGATTCTACGGTTCATAGCAGTAGTGTTTTTATATTGGTATTTTTAAATGTGTCGTATATGCGGACCTCCGCTTCGGGATCGAACGGCGGATCGTATTTCCGGTCTACCATGGCGTATTTCGCTCCGGCGGTCTTGTGATAGCGGAGCATCTCCACGCGGATCAGCCCCGGCGCCCCTTCGACCGCATCGCGTACGAGGGTCATGTGCTCTTCGGTGTCGTTCACGCCCGGAATCAGCGGCAGCCGGATGATGAAGGGCTTTCCCGAGTCGCGGAGTATGCGCAGATTTCGCAGGATCGGGGCGTTGTCCACGCCCGTATACTTTTTGTGTGTTTCGGGGTTCATCGCCTTGAGGTCGAACAGAAAGAGGTCCGTATGCGGAAGTATCCGCCGGAATACTTCTTCCGAGGCGTATCCGCTCGTCTCGACCGCCCGGTGGACCGGATGCAGAAGTCGTAGCAGCTCCCTGAGGAATTCCGGCTGCGCCAGCGGCTCCCCGCCGGTTATGGTTACGCCGCCGTCGTTCATGGCGAAAAATTCCTTATCCTTTAGAAGACGGGCGGCCAGCGCTTCGGCCGTATATTCTTCGCCGCAGATGCGGTCGCCCTCGCGGCTGTGCATGACCTGCGGCGCGAACGACAATCCTTCGGGATTGTGACACCACGCGCAGCGCAGCGGACACCCTTTCAGGAAGACCGTCGTACGGATTCCCGGTCCGTCGTTGATGGCGAATTCCTCGATGCTGAATATAATTCCTTTGCTCATGGTTTCAGGTTTGGTCTTTACAAATATAAACATATTTTTGATAACTGGTATATACCGGTATATATTTTTTTGTATTTTTTTTATCCCCTCCTCCTTTCCCGAAAGGATTCCGTTGTCTGTAAATCCCGTTCCGAGTTGGATTTGCAGGGCTTTTTGCGGCTTTTTCGGGCGGTTGTCGGCGTTCGCACGCGGGGATCGGGTCCGAATAATGAGCCGGAAAGTTTGTAATGCCCGGCATTTGTCTTATTTTTGTTCAATCCAAAACTACGACGATGCGACCCCGAAGATCTCTTTTCCCCTTCGTATTTCTGTGGACCGTGCTGTGGTGCACTCTTTTGCCGGGGTGTGCCGACCGTCCGGAGTATTCGCTGCAGACCGAGGCGGCATTGGAACGGCTCGATGCGGAACTCGCCGGCAAACCCCGCTACCAGCAGTGGCGGCAGGAGCAGGCCGACGGGCTGCGCAGCCGGATCGACGACGGACTGCCGCTCCTGAAACGTGCCGAACGGCTCTTTGCGGTCGCCCAGATCTACGTGACTTTCAATCTCGATTCGTCGGCCTATTATGTCGAACGCCTCTACCGGCTGGCCGAGCGGACCGGGTCGCAGCACGTGCGCCGCTTCGCCCTGCTGGGCGACATCGACGTCTGGCTGGGGCGGGGGCAGACCAGTCTGGCCGAGGAGCTTTTCCGGAAAATCGACACGGCCGGCATGACGCCCGGCGAGTATACGGCTTGGCATTCGCGTTACAGTTCGGTGGCATCGCGCCGTTACGACGAAGCCGCCGATTCGGCCCAGAAAAGGGCGTGGGGCGATACGCTTTCCCATATCCGGAAGATTTCGGTTCCCGGCCACAACGACCTGACCCGTGCACGCATGGCCGCCGCGCGGCTCGGCGAGAACGGCCGCTACGACGAGGCTCTGCAGGTGCTCGAACCGCTGACGGCCAAAAACCTGAGCCACCAGAATTTCGCCCTCGTCTACTATTCGATGGCGCATATCGCCAAAGCGCAGGGCGACGAAGACCGGATGCTCTATTATCTGGCCGAGTCCTCCATCTCCGATCTGCGCGCCGGCACCCGCTCCTACTCGTCGCTGTACGATCTGGCCCTCGAACTCTTCGACCGCAAGGATTACGACCGTGCGACGGCCTACATGGGTTCGACCTTCGACGATGCGATCCGCTGCAAATCGGTGACGCGGATTCCCAACTCCTCTTCGGCGGTGGTGAAGATCAACGAGGCCGTAATTTCGAATATCGCCCAGCAGCAGAAGCTGATGTCCCGCACGATCTGGCTGGCCGGGATTTTCCTGATCGTGCTGATCGCGATCCTGTGGTTCGTCCTGTGGCAGCACCGCCGCCTGCGGGGCAGTCACGAACAGCTGATCCGGATGAGCGACCTGCTGCGCGAGAAGCACGACGAACTGCTGAAAAAGAACGACCATATCCGCGACATCAACAACGCGCTGGTCGATTCCAACCGCATCAAGGACCGTTACGTCTGCCATTATATCGACCTTTCGGTCCATTATATCAAGCAGATAGATGCCTTCCGCCGCGAGGTGTGCCGCATCGCCAAGACCAAGGGCGCCGACGAAGTCGTGCGGCGGCTCAATTCGTCGCAGGTGATCGACGGCGAGTACCAGAAATTCTACCAGTCGTTCGACTCTTCGTTCCTCGATATTTTTCCGCATTTTATCGAACAGGTCAACGAACTGCTGCAACCTGAATTCCGGTTTACGCCGCGCTCCGATTCGTCGCTGACGACCGAGCTGCGCATTCTGGCCGCCATCCGGCTGGGGATCACCGACAGCGGTCATATCGCCTCGCTGCTCAACTGCGCTTCGGCGACGGTCTATACCTACCGCACCAAACTGCGCAATGCGGCTCTCGACCGCGACAATTTCGAGGAACAGGTCTCGAAAATAGGGTTGTGATACGTCCGGAGTCTATATAATCCGGGGTTCGGAGGTGTTTTTTACCGATCTGAAAATCAGCTGTATATAGACCTGTATAGTTCTATATAGTTCGATATGTATGCTGGAAAACTCATAAAATAAAGGTAACTTTGTCTTGACCGTCCGATGCAGGCTCCAAGCAGTGTCTGTCCTTCGGAGGGCGTCTCTCGCCGCGGCCTGCCGCCGGGTGCGGGACGATGCCGGAGCCGACCCCTCCGGATTGTGTTTGCCACCTATTATATAAAAGAACCGATAAACCTTAAACTTATGCTATCTCGATCCAATCTTTGCAGCGGACTCGCCCGGACGTGCGGTTTCGCGCTGCTGCTTGCGACGGGCGTTTCGTGCGCGTCGCCCCAGAATGTACTCACCGAAGCCGAGGCCGCTGACGGCTGGGAGCTGCTGTTCGACGGCAGGACGCTCGACCAGTGGAAAGATTACAACGGCGATTCGCTTACGCAGCCGTGGCATGTCGTGGACGGCTGTATTCAGGCCAACGGCGACGGCAGCGACCTTTCGGGCTACATCGTCACCAAGAAACAGTACGAGAACTTCATCCTCGACTGGGACTGGAAACTCTCCTACGGCGGCAACAGCGGTATGCTCTACCACGTGCTCGAAGATCCCTATTTCAAGGTTCCCTATGTGACGGGTCCCGAATACCAGCTGATCGACAACGACGGCTGGGAAGCCGAGAACGCTCCGACCAAACTCGAGGAGTGGCAGCGGCTGGGCGTGGACTACGCCATGCACCTGCCCGATCCCGATTCGATGTTCGTCAACCCGCAGGGCGAGTGGAACAACTCGCGCATCGTCTGCGACAACGGCCATGTCGAGCATTGGCTCAACGGACACAAGATCCTCGAATTCGACGCTTACACCGACGACTGGTTCGCCCGCAAGAACAGCGGCAAGTGGGAGACGGCTCCCGAATACGGACTGGCCCGCCGGGGCGTCATCTGCCTGCAGGACCACGGCTATCCGGCCTCGTTCCGCAACCTGAAGATCAAGGAACTGCCGCGCAGGGCGGGCCGTGAGGTCGAGCTTTTCAACGGAAAAGACCTTACGGGCTGGGAGGCCTACGGCACGGAGAAGTGGTACGTGGACAAGGAGGGCAACCTCGTCTGCGAGAGCGGTCCCGACAAGGAGTACGGCTATCTCGCCATGCGCGAATATTACAACGACTTCGACCTGACGCTCGAATTCAAACAGCTCGCCAACGGCAATTCGGGCGTCTTCTTCCGTTCGTTCGTCGAGCCGCCCGTGAAGGTCCACGGCTGGCAGTGCGAGGTGGCTCCCAAGGGCCACGACACGGCGGGTATTTACGAATCCTACGGCCGCGGATGGCTGGTTCAGATTCCCGACGAGAAGGAGAACATCCTCAAGGAGGGCCAGTGGAATACGCTGCGCCTGCGGGTCGAGGGCGACCGGGTGCAGACGTGGCTCAACGGCGAGGAGATGGTGGACATTACCGACGCCAAGATCGGCGCCGCGCAGGGCCGCATCGCCCTGCAGATCCACGACGGCGGCGGAATCAAGGTCCAGTGGCGCAATTTCCGCCTGACAACTTTATAAACTGCTAACATTCCGATAAACATGAGTACCTCCCGTAGAGATTTTCTGAAAACACTGGGCGGCATGGCGCTGCTGACGATCGTCCCGCGCCAAGTGCTCGGAGGCCCGAAATTCACGGCTCCCAGCGACCAGCTCACCAAAGGCATCATCGGCGTGGGCGGCATCGGCAAGAGCAGCTACCACTTCACCAGCAACAAGGAGTGCCGGCTGGTGGCTGTCTGCGACGTGGACCGCAAACACCTCGAAAGCGCCGTAGCGCTGGGACAGAAGAAGTTCGGCGAGACGTTGGAAGCCTACAGCGACTTCCGCCGTCTGATCGCCGACCCCAATATCGACATCGTGCATATCGCCACGCCGCCGCACTGGCACGGCATCATGGCCGTCGAGGCGGCCAAGGCCGGCAAGGACATCTGGTGCGAGAAACCGATGACGCGCACCATCGGCGAAGGCAAGCGCGTAGCTGAAGCCGTACAGCGCAACAACCGCATCTTCCGTCTGAATACTTGGTTCCGCTTCAAGGATACCTTCTATGGTCTCGGCACGACGGTCGAGCCGCTCAAGAAGCTGATCGACAGCGGCCTGCTGGGCTGGCCGCTCAAGGTGACCATTTCGGGCACCACCGGATTCACATGGAAGTTCTTCTGGGTGGGCCGGGAAAACCTCGCTCCTGAACCTGTTCCCGCCGAGCTGGATTACGACATGTGGCTCGGTCCGGCGCCCTACAAACCCTACAACAAACACCGCGTGCACAGCACCTTCCGCGGCTACTGGGATTACGACGGCGGCGGCCTTACCGACATGGGCCAGCACTACATGGACCCCGTGCAGTATCTGCTGGGCAAGGACGGGACGTCGCCCGTCAAGGTCGAGGTGGACGCTCCGCAGCAGCATCCCGACGCCGTGGGTATCTGGCGCAAAATCGTCTATACCTACGACGACGGCTGTCAGATCGTCCTCGAAGGCGAGGGCTTTGAAAGCGAGGGCGACACGCCCTATATCGAGGGTCCGCTGGGCAAGGTCTACAAGGGTTTCCGCTGCACCATTCCCGACGTGATGGAGAAACTGGCCGAGATGCCCGATCCCGAACCGCAGAACACCGATTTTCTGGAGTGCGTGCGCACGCGGCGCAAATTCGCGCTCGACGAGCAGATCGGTCACCGCAGTTCGACGCTCGTGAATCTGGGCGCCTGCGCCCTGCGGCTGAACCGCACCCTGCACTTCGATCCCGACACCCAACTCTTCATCGGCGACGATGCCGCCAACCGACTGATCGACCAGCCGATGCGCGGCCCGTGGCATATTTAGCACCTGTTACCATGAAAAAGATAATCACACGACTGTTTATTCTGGGCGCCCTGATCGCCCTGCTGCCCGCAGGGGTTGCCGCCCAGCAGCTCGACGCCCGGCAGCGCAACGCCGAAACCGTCGTCGCCGACGGTCTGGCCCAGCTTCCGGCCGCCACGCCCGCCGTTTTCAACGAAGTGATGGGCGAACTCGCCGCCACGGGCAGCGCCGGTGTCGAAATGATCGCCGGCATGCTCACTCCCGCCGACAAGGGTAAGAACGCGACGCTCGAATACGCCCTGAACGGCATTACGGCCTATGCGACCGCCCCCGGAAACGAAGCCTTGTGCGCCGATGTCCGCAAGGGATTGATCCGGGCGATCGAGCGCTGCGCCGACAACGCCAACCGCGCTTTCCTCTTCTCGCAGCTGCAGCTCTGCTCCGCGGCGGAGGACGCCGCATGGATACTGCCTTATCTGGACGACTCTTATCTGTCCGACTATGCGATCCGTGCGCTGATCTCGACGCCCGGCACCGAGCCGGTCCTGCTCGCCGAGGCCCGTAAGGAGGATCTTACGGCCGAACGGAAACGTGCGCTGGCCTATGCTTTCGCCGAAAAGCGGATGACGCAGGCCGAACCTCTCCTGCTGGGATGGCTCGGCGGAGCCGATGCCCGGACGGCCGAACAGATTTACAATGCGCTGGCCGTCTGCGGTTCGCGCGCTTCGCTCAAACCGCTGGCCGCCGCAGCCGCCGGGGCCGGTTACGGCTGGAATAACGCCGGCGCCACCGACGCCTACCTGCGCCTGCTTGCGAACCTTGTGGCCGCGGGAGACGCCCAGCCGGCCGTGAAAGCCGCCAAGGGCTTGCTCAAGTGCGACCGCCAGTATGTGCGCGGCGCGGCTCTCGCGGTGCTTGCCGATGCGCTCGGCACCGAAAAGGCGATGCCTTACGTACTGGCCGCCGTCAAGGAGGGACCTGCCGAATACCGCTATGCTGCTTTGCAGACGCTCGGCAAGGGCGGCGACGAAATCTTTGCGCGGGTTGCCGCCGGCATGCCGCGCTATGACGCTGAAACCCGGACCGCGGTGCTCGCGTGGCTGGGCGACTGCGGCGCCGTGTCGCAGAGCGATGTGATTACGGGCGCCGTGACTTCGTCCGACGACCGGGTCGCACGGGCCGCCATCGAAGCTTCGGGTCGTATCGGCGGCGAGCAGGCGCTTGCGGCGCTGGGCTCGGCGCTCGAAGGACCCCATGCCGGAGCTGCCGAGAAAGCCCTGCTGGCTTTCAACGGCCGCATCAACCCCATGGTCGAACGACTGCTTGCGCGGGACGACGCCGAGGTGCTCGTTCCGGCTCTCAGGCTGGCTGCCGCGCGCCGCATGACCGTAGCCGCGGATCGCGTCTTCGCCCTGCTGGAGACTTCCGACCAGCAGGTGCGTGAGGCCGCCTATGCCGCTTTGCCCTATGTGACCGGACCCGGCCATATGGACCGTCTGGCCGGACTGCTCGATGCCGCCGACGGACAGCATGCGGCGCAAATCCAGACCGCGCTGATCCGCACTTCGGCGCAGCTTCCGGCCGACAAACGCTACGGTGCGATCGCAGGCTACATGCAGGCGTCGAAAATTCCGGCGCGCTATTATCCCGTGCTGGCGCAGACCGGTACGCCCGAAGCCGTCGCCAGCCTGCTGGCCGGATTCCGCGAGGGTGACCGCGAAGCCGCTTTCGCCGCCCTGCTGACGGTCGAAAGCCCTGCGATGACCGACATTCTTTACCGCATCGCCGCCGAAAATCCGGCTTTGGCCGACCGCGCCCTGATGCGTTATGCCGATCTCTGCGCCGAACAGCCTGCGACTCCGGTCCGCCGCTGTCAGCTCTACCGGCAGGGACTTGAACTCAATCCCTCGGCCGCCGTGCGGAACAAACTGCTCGGCTACCTCGCGGGTGTGCGTGAAGTGCCCGCCCTGATGCTGGCTGCCGACTACCTCTCCGATCCCGAAACCGCCGGGGCCGCCGCCGCGGCCGTGAAGACGATCGTCGCCAAGAGCGCTCCGATGCCGGGCGGCGAGGCTGTCCGCAGTGCGCTGGAGCAGGCCCGCGAAGTCTATAAGGAGCTGGCCAAATCCGACGCCGATGCCGGATACGCCGTCGATGAGATCACCGGACTGCTCGACAAAATCCCCGCTGCGGGCTTCTCCCTTCTTCCGACCGCGGGTCTCGAAGGATGGACTGCCGTGACCGCCGATCCCGCCGGTGAGCGGAAACTTTCGGCCCGCCGGCTTGCCGGACTGCGCAAAGCCGCTGCCGACGCGATGGCCGCGAACTGGAGTGCGGACGGAAACGCCCTCGTTTTCGCAGGCGAGGCTCCGAGTACGATCGGTACCGAAAAGGAATACGAGAATTTCGAACTCTGGCTCGAATGGCGGTCCGAAGGCGAAGCCGGGCTTGCCGTGCGTTCTGTGTCCCAAATCCGGCTGGGCGGAGCCGAAGGCACCGGCTTGAAGACTCAGGGGCAGACCGATACCCCGGCCGCCGCTGCGGACAACGCTCCCGGCACATGGAATACGCTCTACGTCAAGGTCGTCGATGACCGCATCACGCTGATCGAGAACGGGGTGACGCTGGCCGAGAACGTCGTGCTGACGAACCCCTGCGCTCCCGGCGAACCGGTCTGCGTGCGCGGTCCCATCGAACTGTCGGGGCTGGCGGCTCCCGCCTGCTTCCGCAACCTCTACATCGGCGAACTGCCCTCGACGCCTGTTTTCGAACTTTCGCCCGAAGAGGCGGCGCAGGGCTACGAAGTGCTCTTCGACGGCCGTTCGCTGCACAAGTGGACGGGCAACACGGTCAATTACGTTCCTCTGGACGGCACGATCGACGTGACCGCCTCCTACGGCGGATCGGGCAACCTCTATACCGTCAAGGAGTACGGCGATTTCGACCTGCGCTTCGAATTCCGTTTCCTGCGCCGGGGCGTCAACAACGGCATCGGCATCCGTACGCCGATGGGCGTGGACGCCGCCTATCACGGTATGGAGATCCAGATTCTCGACCACGATGCGCCGATCTACAAGAACCTGCGCATCTACCAGCAGCACGGCTCCGTCTACGGCATCATCCCGGCGCAGGAACACGTCGTGTTCGGCGATCTGGGGACGTGGAACACGATGGAGATACACGCCGTGGGCGACCGTATTACGGTCACGGTCAACGGCCGCGTGATCCTCGACGGCGATATCCGCCAAGCCTGCAAGGGACACAACGTCTCGGAGGACGGCTCGAAGAAGAATCCCTATACGGTAGACGGCAAGAACCATCCCGGACTCTTCAATAAGAAAGGCCACCTCGGTCTGCTGGGCCACGGTGCGGGCATCCAGTTCCGCAACCTGCGCGTGCTGGACCTGAGCGCCGGCCGCGAATAGACAGCGCTGCCCGCCTCCCGTGCGGGATCATCCGCACGGGAGGCGGACTCCGCACGGATGCGGCGCGGGCCGCGATTGTGAAACGCAAAAAACGCTAAGACTATGTTTATACCCTGTATGATCGGATACGGTCAGCTGCTGATTATCGTATTCGTCGTGATACTGCTCTTCGGCGGTGCGAAAATTCCCGAACTGATGCGCGGTATGGGCCGCGGCGTGCGGGAGTTCAAGGACGCCATGAATACGGACTATTCCTCCGAAAACAAGCAACCGAATCCGGCGGAAGGCCCCGAAGACAAACCGGCGGATAAATAGTCCGGAGCACGGCGCGAATTTCCCCAACGAACCGCGAATTTCCCCAACGAACCGCGAATTCCCCAACGAACCGATATGTCGAAACCCAACGCCGGAACCGAAAGCGCGGAGATGGACTTCTGGGCCCATTTCGCGGCGCTGCGCCCTCATTTGGTGCGCGATACCGCCGCTGTGGTCGTGATCGCCATCGCCGCATTTTTCGCCCGGCACTTGCTGATCGACGTGGTGCTTTTCGGCCCCAAGAGCGCCGGTTTTCCGACCAACCGGCTGCTGCTGGAGACCGGACACGGTCTCGCCGCGCTCTGCGGGTGGATCAACGGTTTGACGGGACTCTCGCTGAGCGTCAATACCGAAGCGTTCGACGTCTCGAACCTCGATTTCCGGGTTATCAATACCGCCATGGCGGGGCAGTTCAACCTGCATATGAAGATCTCGTTCGTGACGGGTCTCGTGCTGGCCATGCCCTATGTGCTCTGGGAGTTCTGGCGTTTCGTGAAGCCTGCGCTCACGCAGCGCGAAATCGCCGCCACGCACCGCTTCGTATTCTGGGTCTCGGCCTGTTTCTTCACGGGCCTGTTCTTCGGCTATTTCGTCATCGTGCCGCTCTCGGTCAGTTTTTTCATCAACTACGAAGCCAGCGCTTCGATCGTCAACATGATCGACGTCAATCAGTACCTTTCGACCGTCATCGTCGCATCGCTGGCCTCGGCACTGGTGTTCCAGCTGCCGCTGCTGGTCTACTTCCTGACCCGCATGGGGCTGGTCTCGTCGTCGTTTCTGAAACGTTACCGCAGGCACGCTTTCGTCGGCCTGCTGGTGATCGCCGCGATCATCACGCCGCCCGACATCTTCAGCCTGATTCTGGTCATCATACCTCTTTACTGGCTCTACGAACTGAGTATCCGTCTTTCCGCCCGCATCGAACGCCGCGATGCGGCGGCCGGCGAAGCCGTGGCAGCCGCTGTAATTTCCGCAACATCCGATGAAAACTGAATCAATCCTCTCCCGGCCCGTGCGGATCGTCGTGATCGGCGCCGGCAACCGGGCGCATAAATACCTCGAATACGCCCGCCGGAATCCCGAACAGCTCCGACTGGCCGGGATCGTCGAAGTCAACGACCTGCGCCGCCGCGCCATGGCCGACGCTTTCGGACTTCCCGACAAGTACTGCTATGCCCGTTACGACGACTTCTTCGCCGAAGGTCTCGATGCCGACATGGTGCTGATCTCGACCCCCGAAAACGCCCATTTCGACCCGGCCGTGAAAGCTATCGACGCCGGATACCACGTCTTGCTCGAAAAACCGATCGCCCAGCGTCTCGACGAATGCCGCGAAATAGCCCGGCGCGCCCGCCGGCGCGGCGTGCTGGTCGGCGTCTGCCATGTGCTGCGCTACCATCCCTATTTCGCCAAAATCCGCGAACTGGTCGCTTCGGGCCGGTTGGGACACGTCGTTTCGGTCAACCATACCGCTTCGGTCGGACTCGACCGGGCCACCCACAGCTACGTGCGCGGCATCTTCCGGCGCGAGCGTGAAGCCAATCCGATTCTGCTGGCCAAGTGCTGTCACGACATCGACTTTCTGCTGTGGCTGACGGGTTCGCACTGCCGCCGGCTCTCGTCGTTCGGGTCGCTGCGCTGGTTCCGTGCAGAGAACGCTCCCGAAGGCGCCGCCGCGCGGTGTCTTGACTGCCGGATAGAACCCGAATGCCCCTTCTCGGCGCGCGACCTCTACTACGTCCGCCGCGACTGGGTCTCGAACTTCGACGTGCCGTCCGGAGCGACGCTCGATGCGACGATTCTGGAGGAGCTGCGTACGGGAATGCTCGGCCGTTGCGTCTATCGTTGCGACAACGACGTGGTCGATCACCAGCTGCTTGCGATGGAGATGGACGACGAGGTGACGATGAGCCTTTCGATGGAGATGTTCACCAACGACGATTTCCGCAAGACCCACATCCGGCTGACGGGCGGCGAGATCGACGGCGACGAACGTACGCTGCGGGTCCGCAGGTTCCGCGGCGGAGACGCCGAGACCTACGATTTCTCGGACATCGCCGGACAGCCTTTCCATGCCGGGGCCGACCTGCAGCTGATCGGCGATTTCATCCGCGCGCTGCGCGATCCCTCGCGACCGTTCCTCACGACGATCGACGATTCGATCGAAAGCCACCGCATTTGCTACGAAGCCGAACGCAGCCGCCGGACGGGGAAAACGATCCGGATGGATGCGGACGAATAGTTTGTTTTGAAAAGACCGGCACGCCGGTCTTTTCTCATTTTAGCACTAACTTTGCTACCTTTGTCTGAAACATCTCCGCCATGCAAACCCTTTTCTTCTGGATCGACTCGGTCAATAACTTGCTCTGGTCTTATCTGCTGGTCGTCCTGCTGCTCGGCTGCGCCGTATGGTTCACCGTACGTACGCGCGGCGTGCAGTTCCGCATGCTGCGCGAAATGCTCCGCGTACTGGGAGAGTCGGCGGGCGGCGGTCCCAAGGGCGAACGGCATGTTTCGTCGTTTCAGGCCTTCGCCGTCTCGCTGGCGAGCCGCGTCGGTACGGGCAACCTCGCGGGCGTCGCCACGGCGATCGTCGTCGGAGGTCCGGGAGCTGTTTTCTGGATGTGGATCATCGCCCTGCTGGGGGCTTCGAGCGCCTTCGTCGAATCGACCCTCGCCCAGCTCTACAAACGCCGCGGCAGGGATTCCTATATCGGCGGTCCGGCCTATTATATGGAACGGGGACTGGGCCGGCGCTGGATGGGCGTGGTCTTCGCCGTACTGATCTCCGTCACGTTCGGCTTCGCCTTCAACTCGGTGCAGAGCAATACGATCTGCGCCGCATGGGAGGGCGCTTTCGGCTTCGACCACCATTGGGTCGGCATCGTCCTGACACTGCTGACGCTGGGCGTTATCTTCGGCGGCATCCACCGTATCGCTCGCGTGAGCGGGGTGGTCGTTCCGGTCATGGCGCTGGGGTATATCGTCCTTGCGCTGGGCGTAGTGGCCGTCAATTTCCGGCGGCTGCCCGAAGTCGTGGAGCTGATCGTCGCCAATGCTTTCGGCTGGGAGCAGGCGATGGGCGGCGGTGTCGGAGCCGCGCTGATGCAGGGCATCAAGCGGGGGCTGTTCAGCAACGAGGCGGGCATGGGTTCCGCGCCCAACGTCGCCGCCACGGCCCATGTGTCGCATCCCGTCAAGCAGGGGCTGATCCAGACCCTCGGAGTCTTCACCGATACGCTCGTGATCTGCACCTGTACGGCCTTTATCATTCTTTTCGGCGGTGTTCCCGACGCCTCGCTGTCGGGTATTCAGCTTACGCAGGCCGCTCTGGTCAGCGAAATCGGACCCGTCGGCAGCGTTTTCGTCGCCGTGGCGATCTTCCTCTTCGCCTTCAGCAGTATCATCGGCAACTACTATTACGGCGAAGCCAATATCCGCTTCATCACCCGCCGTCCGGGGGCGCTGACCCTCTACCGGCTGCTGGTCGGGGCGATGGTGCTGTTCGGGGCCCTTGCCACGCTCGATCGGGCGTGGAGCTTCGCCGATATTACGATGGCGCTGATGACCCTCTTCAACCTTGCCGCGATCGTCCTGCTGGGCCGTCAGGCTTTCCTGCTTCTGGCCGATTACGTCGCCCAGAAACGGCAGGGCATCAAAAATCCGGTCTACACGCATGACCGGATTCCCGAGTTGGAAGATAAGGCGGAGTGCTGGTAGCAATTCAACAGGCAGCCGCCGAAGTCGGCCGGGGGCGTCAGTTCACCACTACGTTCGTAAAATATTCGCGCAGCAGCGCCGCCGCACGGTCCAGTTGTTCCGGCGTGTTCTCCCTGACGTCCGGGAGTTTATACTCCTTCCCCATCGCTTCGTATTTGTGGACTCCGAGCGTGTGGTAGGGCAGCAGCTCCACCCGTTCGATTTGCGTATATCCGCCGAGCCGTCCGCCCAGCGTGCGGATGTCGGCTTCGGCGTCGCTGTACCCCGGCACCAGCACGTAGCGGAGCCAGAAGGGTTTGCCGTGCTCTTCGAGCCATGCCGCCGTGCGCAGGGTTTGGGCGTTGCCGCGCCCGGTGAGCGTGCGGTGACGTTCGGGATCTGCCTGCTTCACGTCGAGCAGGACGAGGTCCGCCAGCCCCAGCAGCTCTTCGACCGCCGGATTCCACAGGCTGCCGTTCGTGTCGATGCAGACGTGGATGCCCGCCTCCCGGAGCCGCCGCACCAGCGGCGCCAGCGCCGCGGCCTGAAACGTCGGTTCGCCGCCCGAAAAGGTCACGCCGCCCCGCCGTCCGTAAAACGGTTTCTGGTCCACGGCCATGCGGAGTATCTCGTCCGGGGACGTGGGCGTGCCGCCGCAGGCGTCGATCGTGTCGGGATTGGCGCAGTAGAGACAGCGGAAATTGCACCCTTGCAGGAAAACGACGAGCCGGAGTCCCGGCCCGTCGAATGTTCCCATTGATTCGTAGGAGTGTACCTTTATCATCTTACATCCGCTCGTGGAAACTGCGGCTGATAACCTCCAGCTGGTGTTCGCGGCTCAGCTTGGTGAAGTTCACGGCATAGCCCGACACGCGGATCGTCAGCTGCGGATAGTTTTCGGGGTGCTCCATGGCGTCTTCGAGCATCGCGCGGTTCAGCACGTTCACGTTCAGGTGGTGTGCACCTTTGGTGAAGTAGCCGTCGAGCATCGTCACGAGGTTCTCGATCCGCTCCTCTTCGGTCGGGCCCAGCGATTTGGGGACGATCGAGAAGGTGTTCGAGATGCCGTCCTGCGAGTCGCGGTAGCGGAGCTTGGCCACCGAGGCCAGCGAAGCGATGGCGCCGCTCTTGTCGCGTCCGTGCATCGGGTTGGCGCCCGGAGCGAAAGCCACGCCTTTGGCGCGTCCGTCGGGCGTCGCGCCGGTCTTTTTGCCGTACATCACGTTCGAGGTGATGGTCAGCAGCGAAAGGGTCGGACGGGCGTTCTTGTAAACGGGCAGCTTCTTCAGCTCCTCGCTGAAGTAGTACACGAGGTCCACGCCCAGATGGTCCACCCGGTCGTCGTTGTTGCCGAAGCAGGGGAATTCACCCTCGATGTCGAATCCGTCGGTGAGTCCCTGTTCGTTGCGGCGCGCCGTCACCTTGGCGTATTTGATGGCCGAGAGCGAGTCGAGGGCGATCGAGAGACCGGCCACGCCGTAGGCGAGGTTGATGCGCGGGTCGGTGTCCACCAGCGCCATCTGGGCCTTCTCGTAATAGTATTTGTCGTGCATGTAGTGGATGATGTTCATGGCCTCGTTGTAGACGCGGGCGATCTCTTTGAGCACCATCTTGTAGTTGCGCATCACCTCTTCGAAGCGCAGCGGACCCTCGGTGAGCGCCGGAATGCCTTTGACCATCAGCGTGCCGGTGTTCTCGCAGCGGCCGCCGTTCAGAGCCAGCAGCAGGGCCTTGGCCAAGTTGCAGCGGGCGCCGAAGAACTGGATCTGACGGCCGATGTCCTGATACGACACGCAGCAGGCGATGCCGTAGTCGTCCGAATGGCGCACTTCGCGCATCAGCTCGTCGTTCTCGTACTGGATCGAGCTGGTGTCGGCCGAAACCTTGGCGCAGAAATCCTTGAATCCCTGCGGCAGGTCGGGGCTCCACAGAATCGTGAGGTTGGGTTCGGGCGACGGGCCGAGGTTGTAGAGCGTCTGCAGGAAGCGGAACGAGGTTTTGGTGACCTTCGTGCGGCCGTCGTTGAAACGTCCGCCGATGGCTTCGGTCACCCACGTCGGGTCGCCGGCGAAGATGTCGTTGTAGGACTGCATTCTGAGGTGGCGCACCATGCGGAGCTTGATGACGAACTGGTCGATCAGCTCCTGCGCGAACACCTCGTCGATGTTGCCGTGGGCCAGATCGTACTCGATGAAGATGTCGAGGAACGACGAAACGTTGCCCAGCGACATCGCGGCGCCGTCCTGCTCCTTCACGGCGGCGAGATAGGCCATGTAGACCCACTGTACGGCCTCCTGCGCCGAGTGCGCCGGACGGCTCAGGTCGAGTCCGTAGTATTCGCCCATCGTGCGGATCTCCTTCAGGGCCTTGATCTGCTCCGCGACCTCTTCGCGCAGGCGGATGCGGGCGTCGGTCATCGGGCCGGTCAGGTTGCGGAGGTCTTCGGTCTTGGCTTCGATCAGCCGGTCGGTGCCGTAGAGGGCCAGACGGCGATAGTCGCCGATGATGCGGCCGCGGGCGTAGTTGTCGGGCAGACCCGTCAGGAAGCCCAGCGAACGGAACGAGCGGATCTCCTCGGTGTAGACGTCGAACACGCCGTCGTTGTGCGTTTTGCGGTAGTGCGTGAAAATATCCTTAACCTTCTCGTCCACGTCTACGCCGTTCTCCTTGCAGGCGCGCGATACGACGTTGATGCCGCCGAAGGGCTTGATGGCGCGCTTGAGCAGCTGGTCGGTCTGCAGGCCGACGATCAGCTCCTGCTCCCTGTCGATGTAGCCGGCTTTGTGCGAAGTGATGGTCGAAACGGTCTTGTTGTCCAGCGAACGGACGCCGTTGTTGGCGCGCTCCTCTTCGAGGGCCTTGAGACAGAGGTTCCAGATGTGCTTCGTGCGGTCGGTGGGACCCTGCAGGAAGGAGGCGTCGCCCACGTAGGGGGTGATGTTCGTCTGAACGAAACTCGTCACGTTGATCTCCTTGCTCCAAAGTCCGTCGATAAAGGTTTTGTTCAATTCCATAAAGTATTCTTCAAAATGAGACTAAAATTGTTTTCTTTGGGATGCGCAAAGGTATGTTATTTTTTTCACAATACCGAACTCCGTGTGTCATTTTCTTAAAAAATCTTAAAAAATACCTACATTTTGTTACTCTCTACCGCTGCGGAGCGTTTTTCGCAGGCTGCCGGCAGATTGGCGCACGGTTTGGCCCCGGCTTTGCAACAACGGGAATGAACCAGCTTATTCCGCTATGAAAAAAATGTTTATGGCCCTGCTCGGAGCGGGGCTTCTGGCGACGGCGGTTTTCGCCGAAGGCGACGATACGCCCATACAGCTGCACCAGCTGCCGGGTGCGGCGCGCGAATTCGTGAAGAAATATTTCCGTGACGTACAGGTCGCCGGGGCCGTGACGAAAAGCGGAGTCGCTCCGGCTTACGAAGTGACTTTCGTGGACGGCTCGGAGGTCGGTTTCGACAGCCGCGGCGAATGGACCGAAATAGAGCGGCCCCGAAGCGTCGTGCCCGAAGAACTGGTGCCGCCGCAGATTTTGAAATTCGTGGCCGCCAACCATCCCGGCAACCGGGTTTCGGGCATCGAACGCGACGGACGCAGTTACGACATCGAACTCGACAACGGCCTGCTGCTGAAATTCAACCGGAAATTCCGGCTGATCGGCATGGACGACTGATGCGGCGGAATACGCTCCGGGGGTTTCGAACGCGCATCCTGCCTCCGGGGCCCGCCGCTGTTTTGCCGGGCTGTGCGTATTGATAGGAATATTTCGTACTTTTGCAATGGGAACCGTCCTGCGTTTCACGCGCTTCACCCGGCATGATGCCGGCGCCGCTCTGCCGGAGAGATCTGCAGCCGCGGCTGTGAAGGGCGAACAGCGGGGCCGCGTAACCGTTATTCCGAAAATACGATTCGCTCATGGAAGAATTGACCCTTACAACCCCGGCGCTGCTCTTTTCGGCCGTCTCGCTGATTCTGCTGGCTTACACCAACCGTTTTCTTTCGTACGCCCAGCTGGTGCGCACGCTCAAGGAACAACACCTCCAGCACCCTTCGAAAGTCACCCGCGCGCAGATCGACAACCTGCGCCGCCGCCTGCACCTCACGCGCACGATGCAGATTCTGGGCGTTTCGAGCCTTTTCCTCTGCGTGGTGACGATGTTCCTGCTTTACGTCGGATTCTTTGCCCTCTCGGCCTATGTTTTCGGCGCGGCGTTGCTGCTGCTGATCGGTTCGCTGGGCGTGTCGATCTGGGAGATTCAGATTTCGGTCCGCGCCCTCGAAATCCACCTGCACGACATGGAGAAGTAGCCGTAAAAACGAAGATGCCGCGACATCGCGTCGCTGCATCTCCCACTAACCTACTTATGTAACCTAAAACCAACTTGGAAAACCTCGTTCGGTTTTCACACTGCAAATATACGGGGCCGTCGTTACTGTAAAATGACGGTCCCGTTACATTTCCGTTTCTTTGTCCGGAGGGCGGATGTTCCGCCGCAAAACCCCGGCCTTTCGTGTCCGCAGACGTGCGGCCGGGTGCCGACATGCGGTGCGGACGGAAACAGGCATGCGGCGATTTACGGCTCCTGCGCGTGAAGCGCGCGGTCCGGAACCCCGTCCTTTTTCCGCGCGCCTTCCGGCGGTGCCTTTTCGGATTAAAAAGATGCCTTTCCGTCGGTTTCGGGTTTTTTTATTAATTTAGCGGAGTGAAAACGGTGTGCGCCGACTGTCCGGTCCGGCCCGTTTTCCGGATCTTCTGCGATGTTCAGACGTTTGTTCATATTGGCCGCCGTCGTGTCACTCGGTCTTCCTGCCGTCCGTGCGCAGGAAGGCGGAGCTTCGCATGCTGCGGTGATTCAGGCCGATACGCTACCGGTGCTGCTGGAGCGGCTGGACCGCGATCCCGAGGATATAGACCTATTGGTCGAAATCTGCTCCCAATATACCATGCGGAGCGAATTCGCCGCGATTCATCCCTACGTCTCGCGCCTGCGCGGGATCGGCGCCGCGCACGACGACCAGCGGGCGCTGATGTACGCCGATCTCTTCTGCGGACAGTCCTACCTGCTCGCCGAGGGCAGCGACTCGACCCGCATATACCTCGACAGGGCTTTGATCCGGGCGCGGCAATGCGAAGATCCGGTGGCGTTGTGCCGGATTTACAATGCGCTGGGAATCTATGCCGTCAGTATCGAAACGAATTATTTCGGCGGCATCGAATATTTCCTCGAAGCGATGGAGTACGCCCGCAGCGCCTCGCTGAACCGCTTCTATCTGGTGGCGCAGTGCAATCTGGCCAATACGTACTACATGCGCAACGACCCCGCGGGCCTGAAATACGCCGAGGAGGTCTACCGGCTGGGCACTGAGTGGGGCTACGACTACCTCGCTTTCGGCGGTGCGGTCATCAGCGCCTACATGCACTATATGCTCGGCGATCAGGACCGGGCTTTGGAGTACGTCCTTCGGACGCTCCCCGACACCGATAAATTCGGTTACCACACCGAACTTTACAGCCTCTACGCCAACATCCTCCATGCGCAGGGCGACGATGCGGGGGCCGAACGCTATTACCTGATGGCGCTCGACCACATCGACGAGAAGGTCGTCACCGCCGCCGTGATGACCTACCTGAGTTACGGAACCTATCTGAACGACCGGGGCGAGTATGCCCGTGCGATTCCTGTGCTCCGGCAGGGCATCGAACTTTCGGAGCGCAGCAACAACGCCGTGCACCGCTATAAGCTTTACCTGCGTATTTCCGAGGCCGAGACCGCGCTGGGCCGCTACCGCGAGGCGCTGGACTATTTCAAGAACTACCATAGTCAGGCGGACAGCATCTTCAACGTCGAGCGGGAACGTTCGATCAACGAACTGCGGGTCAAGTACGACGCCGAACGGCAGGAAAACATGCTGCGCAGGAGCGAAATCGACCTGATCCGCCAGCAGCGCAAATTCCAGCTGCTGCTGTTGCTGCTGCTCTTCGTCGTCGGCATTTCGGCGGTCGTCTATATCCTCTACCGGCGCAAGGACAAGATGTACAAGCAGATCGTCCGGCAGCAGTACGAATTCCTGAAAAAGGAGAAAAAGGCCGCGCAGCCGGCCATGCCCCCCCCGGCCCTACCTCTCCGCAGGCCGAAAAGCCGTCCTCCGACCGTGACGACCACGCCGTGCGCGACGCCGAACTGTTCGCCCGGATCGAGTACCTGATGCAGACCGAAGGCGTCTACCGCCAGAACGACCTGACCATCGAACGGCTCGCCGAGCGGCTCGACACCAACCGCACCTATATCTCCCGTGCGATCAACCAGCAGGCCGGAAAGACCTTCAGCAGCTACGTCAACAGCTACCGCATCGACGAGGCCGTGCGGCGGCTTTCCGACGTCGATGACGACACGCCGCTCAAGGCGCTGGCCCAGATGCTCGGCTACAACCATCTGCAAACTTTCTACGCTTCGTTCCAGAGTGCGATCGGCATGCCGCCGTCGAAGTACCGCGAGAAACTGCTCAAACTCCACCGGGAGCACCAGCTCTGAACGCAACCCCGTTTTTCGGGGTTTGTTTTTTTTCGGAATTTGTCAATTTTTACGAATTCCGAAAAAGAGCGTTTCATAAATCGTCCGGCTTCTTTTACTTTTGTCAACAGGTTAGTGAGGGGCGCCTGCCCGGTGCGGCGGTGCGTATCCTTTGGTTGTTTTGCTTGGCGGATGCCTGTTTTGCGCAGGCGGTGCCGCCGCCGAATCCCGACGTATTCCTTTAAACGCTGTTCATATGAAAAAAACTTTACTATTCAGCAGTCGATTCTTGCTGACTGCGGCCTTGTTCTTCTGCGCCGCTTCGGTCGTCTCCTGCCAGAAGGAGCCGACCGCCGACCCCGCGCCTGCGCGCGCCGCGATCCGTCTGACCGCCGAGCCGGCGGATATGGTTCGGACCAAGAGCGAGACGGACGTCGCTTACGCTTCCCGCTTCGTGGAGGGGGACGCCATCGGCCTCTTCGCCGTGATCCGCTCCGATGCCGAAACGCAGGCCTATCCGGCCGCTTCGGGCAACTATATTCAGAACGCCAAATTCGTCCGTCAGGCCGACGGTTCGTGGCGTGAGGAAGGCTCCAAATCCTATTACATGGAGCAGGGGCAGGTCATGGACCTCTATGCCTACTATCCCTATGCTGAAAATGCCGATCCTACGGCGCTCGTCTACGACGCTTCGGTTGCCGAAGCCGACTTCATGACGGCCCGCACGGCGGGACTCAGCGAGCGCGACGGCGAGATCAGACTCGTATTCCGTCATAAACTGGCGCTGGCCGAAACCTTCGTCGCGGACGCCGACAAACTGACCGATTACGCCGTGACGGTGCAGAACGTGCGCACGAAGGCCCTCTTCTCGCTGGCGGCCGCGGCCCAAGATGCCGAAATGCAGTCCGTGGACGCCAAGACGGCTTCGGTGGCGATGACGCGCTGCGGCAACGCTTTCCGCGCCTACCTGCCGGCGCAGGAGATCGCCGAAGACAAGGCCCTGCTGAAGGTCGAGGGCAAAGGCTTCGCGGCTTTCGACTACACGCATCCGGGCAAAACCTCGCTGGCCGCCGGTCAGGTCCGCAAACTGCTGGTTACGCCCGCTTTCGCAAATCCCGAACTGCTCCCCAACTGTTATGTCGTATCGCCGGGCGAGACGCTCTATATCCCCGTTTGCAAAGCCTTCGGCGTGTGGGAGAAGAACGACGTGCTGGCGGGCGAAGGCGCCGGCATGCTGGGGGCCATGGGCGCCCGCGTAGTCTGGGAGGACGTGCGCTATCTGCTCAACGACGATCAGATCACCGTGCTGGGCAGCGGCTCGAAGGCCGTTATTCAGGTGCGCACCACGCCCCGGACCTGCGGCAATGCGGTGCTCGCGCTGGAGATCGGCGGCGAGATCCGCTGGAGCTGGCACCTCTGGATCACCGATTACGATCCCAACGCTCCCGAAGCGCAGAAATCGAAGAACGGCCGGACCTTCATGGACCGCAACCTCGGTGCGATGAATGCCGAATACGGCAGTATCGATGCGCTGGGACTCCAGTACCAGTGGGGCCGTAAAGACCCGATTCCCTGCCCCGCCAAATGGGAGGATATCAACATGCGTCCCCTTTGGAACGGTATGGGCGTCAAAGTCGGCTTTTCGAACAAAGGCACTTCGTCCGCGATCAGTGAAAACCTCGTGACCGCCGTCCGGCAGCCGATGACCATTATTAAGGGCTTAAGCGTTCCCTACGATTGGTATGCCACCGAGAAGAATCAGGGCGAGGAGCGCTGGTGCGCCGCCGACGGCTCGAAAACCGAGTTCGATCCTTGTCCCCGCGGCTGGCGGGTGCCCGTGTCCGGTTTCGGAACCTTGTCGCCGTGGTATGATTGTTCGACTGCCGGTGCCCCGTGGCTCAACGGAGTGATCTGGGAGGATCTGGGCTACTGGCCCGCGGCAGGGCTGCTCGAATCCAGTGGTCAGAGTTATCTCGGCTTGTTCGGATACTATTGGTCGGCGACTCCCGGTGAGAGTCTGTCCGGCGGTGTTCCCAAGGAGGGCTGTGCCTACGGATACAATTTCGATAATCAGACCTCGCTGCCCGGCTACCTTCAGTACCGCCATACCGTTTTGTCGGTGCGCTGTGTCAAGGTACAGTAATTCGATGTCTCACGCTTTAAAAAGATAATCACCATGAAATATACAGGTTCAATCCATACGACGTTTTATGCGCTTCTGGCCGCCGCCGCGCTGACGGCCGCCGGCTGCAGCGACGATGATAACGAAAAGGGCGAGGGAACGACCGGCGTCGAGGCGAACTTCTCGGCCGAAATCACCCCTTACACCCGTGTTGCCGGCGACACTTGGACCAACGGCGATGCCGTCGGCATCTATATGCTCGGCGGCGATGCGGGCGCGGCGGACAACGTGCGCTACACCTGCGAACCCAACGGACGGCTGTCGGCCGCGGATGCGAAAATCGTAATTCCCGGCAGCGGCACCTTCGATTTCGTCGCCTACCACCCTTACAAGCAGAGTAGCCTGAGCGGCGATGCGGGTAAGATCGACGGCTACCTCTATCCCGTCGTCCTGAGCGACCAGACCGATCCCGCGGCGATCGACCTGCTGTGGAGCGACAATGCGGCCGGGGTCACGGCCGCCGCGCCCGACGTGAAGTTCACCTTCGAACACGTGCTGTCGAAGGTCGAAATCGCCGTCAAGCAGGGCGGCGGCATCTCGGCCGACGACCTTGCCGGGCTTGTCGTTACCATCGACGGCGTCTACAACGAGGGCTTCTTCGCCTTGAACAGCGGCAGGATCGGCAATACGGGCATTCCCGGTGCCGTGACGGCGCGCGCCGTCACCGAGGGCGTCAGCTACGAAGCGATCGTGCTGCCGACCACCGGCGCCGCACAGCCGGGCCGCGTCTTTACGGTGGAGGCTCCTCTGCTGGGACGTACCTATACATGGACGATGCCCGACGACTATCTTTTCGTGGGCGGCAAGATCCATGAGATCGAAATTACGGTCGATGTGGACGGCATTTCGGTTGTGACGGGCGACATCGCCGACTGGAACGGCGGCGACTCGAATCCCGAAGTCGAGACCGACGACGACGAATTCCTCGCGCTTCCCAACTCCTATATCGCCCGTCCGGGTTCGACGGTGACGATTCCCGTGGCCAAGGCCTATGCCGCATGGCACAATATTCCGATGCTTCAGGAAAGCTCGTTCAGCATTCCCAACGATCTGACCGCCCGCATCGTATGGCAGGAGCGTTTCTCAGAGAATACCTCGCTGCTGCTTACGACGAACGATAAAATCAAATTGACCGGTTCGGGTATCAACGCCACGATCGAAGCCGTCCTGAATCCCGATGTCGAAGGCAGCTTTGTCGTGGGTGTCTACGACGGCGACGGCAACTGTTACTGGAGCTGGCATATCTGGGTTACCGAGTACGATCCTTCGCAGGCCGCAGGGCAGCAGACCGTCGGCGGCAACGTCTTCATGGACCGTAATCTGGGCGCTACTTCGCTCGAAGCGGGTCCGCAGGGTGCCGGATGTTATTATCAGTGGGGCCGTAAGGATCCCTTCCAAGGGTCGTACACATGGCAGCGGCTCGTCAGTGGCAACGTCGGATGGTCGAACGACGGTATCGGCAAAATCTTGATGCTGAAGGGATATGCGTCGTCGAAAGTGACCGCCGAGAATCGAGTCGCCTCCGGTCAGCAGCCTGACCGCTT
>JAJPZH010000016.1 GCA_021204515.1 Alistipes sp.
GAGTGTTCCTCTCTATAATGACCCCGCAGCGTCCACATCTGCGAACGACAGCGGGTATATCAGCGGAAGTCGATAAATTCATAGCCTTTGTAGTCTCCTTTGGAGAAGGCTTTGAGCGGTGTGCCGAGCAGCGCGACGCCGAGAACGGCGATGCCGACCTGCTCGCCGTCGTAATCGTAGCGGAGCGATTCGGGACGCATCGCGGCGGTATCGACCGTAACGAGAATCTCGCCGGCGGGCGAAGCGTTCGCCGAAGTCGGCGTAAGCCGCACGACGGCCCGGCCGTCCTCGTCGCTCACCAGCGAGGGCGCATATTGGGTACCGATGAAGTCGAAGGCATGGACCGGATTGCTAAGCATATTGCGGCTTGAGGTGTCCACCTCGTCGATGGTCACTTCGCGGCGGCGATTGTCGATTTCATAACGGATCTTACCGTCGCAGTAGACTTCGGCCTCCCCTACTGCGATATAGTAGTTTTCACCCTCGACGGCATAGCGGCCGCGGGTGGTATATTCGTCTGCAACGACCTCGAACGTCACCCCGTAAGCGCCCAGAGAACGGAATCCCGCCGCCAGTTTTTCGAGAATCTCTTCGGCCCGGCCCTCGGCGGGCGAAGAGACGGCAACTGCCGCAGTTGCGAAGAGTGCGTGAACACCGGAAGCCGTCGGGACTGCGGAAGCCGTCCGGGCGGCGGACAACAGCAGTATTGCAAATAAGAATCGTTTCATGGATGTAAGCATCAGAATAAACCTAAGTCCTGCAGTTTGGCTTCGAGCGACGGCAGATCGTGGAACAGGATGTCGCGCGGTTTGGCTCCCTGCTGGCGGCCGACGATGCCGGCCCGTTCGAGCTGCATCATGATACGCCCGGCGCGGTTGAAGCCGACTTCGTAGTTGCGCTGGATCATCGAGGTCGAGATATTACCGCTCGAAACAGCATCGCGGGCGATCTCGGCGAAAAGCGAATCGTATTTCACCGGAGCGGACTCCTCGCTGCCCAGACCGTTCCCGCCGCCTTCGCCCGCATCAGGCGTATAGTCGGGCAGCGGATAGGCTTCGGTATAGCCCTGCTGGCGGGAGATGTAATCGACGACGCGCTCCACCTCCTTGGTCTCGACCAGCGCACACTGGATACGGGTCAGTTCGCCGTCCTTCGAGAAGAGCATGTCGCCGCGGCCGATCAACTGATTGGCGCCCGGCTGGTCGATGATCGTACGCGAGTCGATCATCTGCATCACGCGGAAAGCGATACGGGCCGGGAAATTGGCTTTGATACCGCCCGTGATGACCTTTACGTCGGGACGCTGCGTAGCGATGATCAGGTGGATGCCGATGGCGCGGGCCTTCTGCGCCAGACGCATCACGGGTCCCTCGACCTCGCGGGCCGTCATGATCAGGTCGGCGAACTCATCGACGACCACGACGATATAAGGCAGATAGCGGTGGCCGTTGAGCGGGTTGAGCCGACGGGAGGTGAACTTCTCGTTGTATTCGGCGATATTGCGCGCCCCGGCCTTCTTACAGAGTTCCAGCCGGTTGTCCATCTCCGTACAGAGCGAGTTGAGCGCATAGACCGCCTTGCGGGGATCGGTGATGATCGCATCGTCTTCCGATTCCATCTTGGCGAGGAAATGCCGCTCGATCTTGGCATAGAGCGAGAATTCGACCATCTTGGGGTCGATCATCACGAACTTCAGCTGCGCGGGGTGTTTGCGGTAGAGCAGCGACGTGATGATGGCGTTCAAGCCCACCGACTTACCCTGACCCGTAGCGCCCGCGACCAGCAGGTGCGGCATCTTGGCCAGATCGAAGACGTAGTTTTCGTTCTGGATCGTGCGGCCGATCACCACCGGAAGCTCGGCCTTCGACTCCTGAAAACGCAGCGAACGCACGGCGGAGTACATCGACACCACCTGCTTGTCGCGGTTGGGGACCTCGATGCCGATGGTTCCCTTACCGGGAATGGGCGCGATGATACGGATGCCCAGCGCCTTAAGACTCTGGGCTATATCGTTTTCGAGACTTTGGATCTTCGAAATCTTGACGCCCTGCGCCTGCACGATCTCATAGAGCGTGACCGTAGGGCCGACGGTGGCCTTGATGCGCTGGATCGGAATGCCGAAATTCTTGAGCGTCTCCTCGATGCGGGTCTTGTTGTCGAAGATCTCCTCGTCGCTCACCTCCGAATCGGACTGATAATCCTCCAGCAGCGTCACGGGCGGCTTGCGGTAGTTCACGAGGTCCTTCAGCGGATCGTAACTCTCGGTCGGGATCGCCCGCTCATCGACCAGACGAGCCTCGTTGGCCTCGACCGTAACGACGACGCCTCCGGCATCGGCCGAACCCGCGGAAACAGATGCGTCGGCGGATGCGGATTCATATTCGGGCGCGAAGACAGCTCCATGCGCAGGCGCATCTCCGGATGCGGAAGCAGCCGCGGAGAGAGATGCGGTGCCGGAGAGGGATTCGGGAGCGGTTCCGGCGAAGGTCTCCGAGGAGGATTCGCCGGCATCTCCGCCCACGGTAAGTTCGGTGAACGGGCCGTCGGAAACGGGCATATTGCGGACCGGAGTTCCGGCGGCATGTGCGGCGGAGGGTGCGGAGGGACGCTCCAGCTCGACCAGTCCGCCGGGTCCGAGCACCAGCCGTCCTTCGGGACGCGAAAGGTCCACTTCGATAAATTCGCCGTCCTCGTCGGTCTTCGCCGCGGATTCCGCTTCGCGGGCGGGTTCCGAGCCGACGGGAGTGCCGTCGGGCGAGATTTCGATGAAGGGATCGTCCTCCTCGCCGCCGCGGACGATCTGCGCCGCGGCAGTTTCCGGCTCACGGGCGGGACGTACGATTTCGGGGTCCGGCGTACGTGCGGCGCGCGGAGTTTCAGCCCCCGGCCCCGGCACGCGCACGGCGCGCGGCGTCTCGGATTCGGCAGCCCGCTCCGTCCCGGCTGCCCCGGCGGCATCCGGTTCGGCCGGCGGCGCGGCAGCAGAAGCGGCCCCGTCGGCATCTTCGGCGTGGAGGTGTCCCGGAACGACCTTATGTTTGACGATCTCGACAATCCGGCCGCTCTTGTCCACCATGACGTTGCCCGCGCGATTGACCTTGTTGATGAAATTGCGGTTGATGAAGACGCCCGTCAGAATCCAGCTGCCCACGAGCAGGATAAGCGTACCGAAGACGCCGATATGCGTATGCAGCAGGGCGCCGGTCTCGATGCCGAAAGCACCGCCCCACCCCGTCGAACTGCAAAGGCTCCACTTGTCGGCGAAGGCGAAGCCCAGCGTCAGCGAGCCGAGAATCATAATCAGGAAGAGCGAGAGGATCGAGTGGTTGAACAGCAGCGGACGCTGGCGGATGATCCGCACGCCGACGAGAATGATCATCGTCGGAATCAGGATGCCGAACACGCCGAACGAATTATCGACCAGCAGGCGCCCCAGCTTGGCGCCCGCCCAGCCGCAGAGGTTCTCCGGCTCGACGCCCAGCGTCAGCCGCTCCTCGGGCGAGAGCAGCAGGCCGCTCTGATCGGCCGCCCAGCTGAAGAACGAAAACAGTACGGACGAAGCGGCGAACACGCCGACGAACAGCAGCAAAAGGCCCGCGATCCAGCGGGCGCTGTCGCTGTTGGAGCGTTCGATGCGCTGACGTCCGTTTTTGGAAGTGGTCGTATTTGTCGTATTTTTAGATGCCATCTCTGTTGCGCTTGATTTTTATCAAGCGAAGTTACGCATTTTTTTCGACATTCCGGGTTCCCCGCGCACTTTATTGAATTCCGCGTCCTGTTTATTCGGCGGAATTGCAAATAATTTATTATCTTCGTCCCGCGTTAGGAATTGACACTCACAGGGAAAGCGCGTTCGCTTCCCTGCGGTCCGCGAACCGGCCGAAGCAGACCCGTGCGGTCAGGAGCGTCATGCCCGGCAAAACACCCCACAATCCGAACCGAATGAAACCGAATCTCAAAACCGAAGACGAAAACCGTATCGTATGGCTCGACGTGATCCGGCTGGCCGCGATACTGATGGTGATCGGCGTACACTGCATCGATCCCTTTTACATTTCGCCCGCCATGCGGGACATCCCCGAATACACGCACTGGGCCGCCATATACGGTTCGTTTTTCCGCCCCTCGGTGCCGCTGTTCACGATGATGACGGGATTGCTGCTGCTGCCCGTGCGCCAGCCGCTGGGGCAGTTCTACAAAAAACGCATATTCCGGATACTTTTCCCGATCGTCATCTGGTCGGTCCTGTACAATATGTTCCCTTGGTTTACGGGAGTGCTCGGACTGCCCGAAAACATCATCGGCGACTTCTTCTGCTACACGCAGGGACAGGAGTCGCAGGCGCTGGGCGACTCGCTCAGGGACGTGGCCATGATCCCGTTTCAGTTCAGCTTCAAGGAGAATCATATGTGGTATATGTATATGCTCGTGGGTCTTTACCTCTACATGCCGTTTTTCTCGGCGTGGATCGAAAAAGCCACGGCGAAAGACAAGCGGGTGTATCTGTGGATCTGGTTCGCCACGCTCTTCATACCCTACATGGCGGCCTATATCGCGCCGTATTTCGGCGTCAACTACCTGTTCGGGGAGAGTACGTGGAACGCATACGGGCTGTTCTACTATTTCGCAGGCTTCAACGGCTACCTCTTGCTGGGACATTATCTGAAAAAGGGCAACGACTGGAGCATTCCGAAAACCGTACTCATCAGCGCTGCGCTCTTCGGCGCCGGGTATTGGATCACCTACAGCGGCTTTGCGGCCGCAGCCGCGGACAGCGCATCGACGGAGGCGGACATGGAGCTGTTCTTCACGTTCTGCAGTCCGAACGTGGCGATCATGACCGCCGCGGTGTTCCTGCTGATGCAGAAAATACGCATCCGCCGCGAAGCGGTCGTCAGACTGCTGGCCAACATGACCAAATGCGGATTCGGCATCTACATCGTCCACTATTTTCTGGTGGGGCCGTTCTTCCTCTGGATCGGGCCATCGTCGCTGCCCATTCCGCTGCAGGTGCCGGTAATGTCGGTATGTATCTTCCTTGCGGCATGGGGATTCACGGCGCTGGTATACAGACTGCTGGGCCGAAAAGCGGTTTACATCATGGGATAGCGGACGGGATAGCACGCGCCTGCACAAACGAATTGCGGGCTGGTTTCAGGGTGCGCCAACACCCCCGCAAGTGTTTGTTTGGCCGGGGGCGCCCGCGGTAGTGGT
>JAJPZH010000137.1 GCA_021204515.1 Alistipes sp.
CCCTCGATATACTGCACGGCAGTCTCCGACACCAGATAGGGATCTTCGCCGAAGTACTCGAAATTGCGGCCGCACAGGGGCGATCGGTAGATATTGACGCCGGGTCCCAGCATGATATGCACGCCGCGGGCACGGGCGTCCTGCCCCAGACCGCGTCCCATATCGCGCACCAGCGCCCTGTCCCAAGTCGCTGCGGCGGCCATGCCGCAGGGGAACATCGTACTGCGGGTGTTGTTGCGCACGCCCTGCGGACCGTCGGCCATCCGGATTTCGGGGATACCGAGGCGCGGAACGGCCCGGATATAGAATTCATCGTAGCCGCCGATGTAATCCAGTTTTTCATCGAGGGTCATTCGTTCGACCAGTTCCGCGGCGCGCTCTTCGGCCTGCGGCGTGATCGGCTGTGCGGCGGCAGACGACACGCACACAACCGCCAGTAGGGCAACAAGGCTTTTTTTCATCGGGTTGAAGTTTTAAATGGTTTATGCAAAGAAAGTAAAAATATTCCGAAAAGCATCGAATCGCAAATAAAAAACTTCCGAACCGAAACTGCAATCCGGCCGGACCGTTTACTATAATATCCCCCGCAGCACCGGCAGCCCCAAGCCGGAGCAATAATTTTCATCATCGGAGAGGGAGCCAATACATATATGAAAAGAAATTAGTATCTTTGCGCTTCGGCCCGCGGAGTGTTCCCGCCGAAGGTTACCCGGCAGTACCGCCGCTCTCTGCGCAGGACATGCGGAAAATGCAAAAACCGCCGTCCGCGCAAGAAACACAGGACGCACAAGCAGATGCAGATGCAGGACGCAGATGCAGGACGCGCGACAAACGCAGAACGCACCGAAACCGCCGTCCGCACGGAACGCTACCGGGCCGCAGAAAACCGATTCGAAACAAACAAGATAATTCAATGGCTTTACAGTGTGGCATCGTGGGTCTTCCGAACGTCGGCAAATCGACCCTTTTCAACTGCCTGTCCAACGCGAAGGCGCAGGCGGCTAACTTTCCTTTTTGCACCATCGAACCCAACGTGGGCGTAATCACCGTCCCCGACCGGCGGCTCGTCCGGCTGGCCGAGATCGACAACCCCAAGCGGGTGATTCCGACTACGATCGAGATCGTCGATATCGCCGGACTGGTCAAGGGCGCGTCGAAAGGCGAAGGGCTGGGCAACAAATTCCTCGCCAACATCCGCAACACGCACGCCGTCATCCACGTACTGCGCTGTTTCGACAACGGCAACATCACCCATGTAGACGGCTCGATCGACCCCGTGCGCGACAAGGGCGTCATCGACACCGAACTGCAGCTCAAAGACCTCGAAACGATCGAAAACCGGCTGGGCAAGACCCAGAAGCAGGCGGCCGTGGGCGGCGACAAGAACGCCAAACGTCAGGTCGAACTGCTGCTGCAATACAAATCGGTGCTGGAGCAGGGCCGCAGCGCCCGTACGGTCGAACTAGAGAAGGAGGACCGCAAACTGGTCGCCGACCTCAACCTGCTGACCGACAAACCGGTGCTCTACGTCTGCAACGTCGATGAGAAGAGCGCCGCCGCGGGCAACGCCTACACCGAAGCGGTCCGTGCGGCCATCGCCGACGAGCGGGCCGAAATGCTCATCGTCGCCGCCGCCACCGAAGCCGACATCGCCGAGCTGGAGAGCTACGAGGAGCGGCAGATGTTCCTCGAAGACCTCGGTCTCGAAGAGTCGGGCGTCGAGCGCCTGATCAAATCGGCCTACAAACTGCTCAACCTCGAAACGTTCTTCACCACCGGCGCCGACGAGTCGCGCGCATGGACCTACGTCCGCGGCATGAAGGCCCCGCAGACGGCCGGAATCATCCACACCGACTTCGAGAAGGGATTCATCCGCGCCGAAGTGATCAAATACGACGACTACGTGACGCTGGGTTCGGAAAAAGCCTGCCGCGACGCGGGCAAGATCGGCGTCGAAGGCAAGGAGTACGTCGTGCAGGACGGCGACATCATGCACTTCCTGTTCAACGTCTGACCGGGGAGACGAACCGAAACACGAACAATACAGTAAACAGCATATCATTATGTCCAGACCCGTAAGAGTGCGCTTTGCACCCAGCCCCACGGGGCCGCTCCACATCGGCGGCGTCCGCACGGCCCTCTACAACTATCTTTTCGCCCGTCAGCACGGCGGTGTGATGATCCTCCGCATCGAGGACACCGACTCGCAGCGTTTCGTGCCGGGCGCCGAAGAGTATATCCTCGAATCGCTCAAATGGTGCGGCATCGAGATCGACGAAGGCGTCGGCGCGGGAGGTCCCCACGCCCCCTACCGCCAGAGCGAACGCCGCGAAATCTACCTCAAATACGCCCTCCGGCTGGTCGATGCAGGCTGGGCCTACTACGCCTTCGACACCGCCGAAGAGCTGGACGCCCTGCGCCGCGAAGCCGAGGCGCGCGGCGAAGCGTTCGCCTACAACTATGCCGTACGCGAAAAGCTGGCCACGTCGCTGGCGCTGCCGGCCGACGAGGTGAAGGCCCGCATCGAGCGCGGCGACCAGTGGGTGATCCGCTTCCGGATGCCCGAAAACCAGACCGTCGAAATGGACGACCTGATCCGCGGCCATGTGGAGGTGAACACCTCGACGCTCGACGACAAGGTGCTCTACAAATCGGCCGACGCACTGCCCACCTACCACCTCGCCAACATCGTGGACGACTACCTGATGGAGGTCTCGCACGTCATCCGCGGCGAGGAGTGGCTGCCTTCGCTGCCGCTGCACTACCTGCTCTACCGGGCCTTCGGCTGGCAGGAGCGCCAGCCCCGCTTCGCCCACCTGCCCCTGCTGCTCAAACCCACGGGCGGCGGCAAACTCTCGAAGCGCGACGGCGACAAGATGGGATTCCCCGTATTCCCGCTCTTCTGGACCTCGCCGACGGGCGAAACGGCCCGCGGCTACCGCGAAGACGGCTATTTTCCCGAAGCGTTCATCAACATGCTGGCGCTGCTGGGCTGGAATCCCGGCACCGAGCAGGAGATATTCTCGATGCAGGAGCTGATCGACAGTTTCTCGCTGGAGCGCGTCTCGAAATCGGGCGCACGCTTCCAGCCCGACAAAGCCAAATGGTTCAACGCCCAGTACATGCACCACAAGAGCGACGCCGAACTGGCGGCGCTGTTCCAGCCCGTCCTGCGCGAACACGGCATCCAAGTCGCGGACGAGGTCGCCGGCCGGGCCGCCGGCATCATGAAGGAGCGCGCCACGTTCATCACCGACCTCTGGGACCTCACGTCGTTCTTCTTCACGGCGCCGGCCGAATACGAGGAGAAGCAGACCCGGAAGTACTGGAAGGGCCAAAACCCCGAAATCCTGCGCGAGCTGCGCGGCGTACTGGCCTCGATCGACGACTTCTCGAAAGAGAACACCGAACAAATCGTCCACGGCTGGATCGAAGAGAAGGGATACGGCATGGGACAGGTGATGAACACGCTGCGGCTGGCGCTCGTGGGCGCAGGCAAAGGTCCCGGCATGTACGACGTCACGGCGTTCATCGGCCGTGAGGAGACCCTGCGCCGCATCGACCACATCCTCGCAACCTTAAAACCCGCAGAATAATGGTACAGATCGAACAACACGTATGGGGCATGACGCCGGAGGGCGAAGCCATCATCCTCTACACGATGCGCAACGACAAGGGCGCCGAAGTGAAAATCTCGAATTTCGGGGCGGCAATCGTCTCCGTCACGATGCCCGACCGCGAGGGCCGCATGGCCGACGTGGTGCTGGGCTACAAGCATCCCGAAGGCTACTTCTTCGACGGAGCCGCGTCGGGCAAGAGCGTGGGCCGCTGCGCCAACCGCATCGCCTTCGGCCGCATGACCATCGACGGCAAAGAGTATTCGCTCGAAGTGAACAACGGACCCAACCACCTGCACGGCGGCACGAAGAACTTCGCCAACCGCATCTGGGAGAGCCGCGTGGAGACCAACCGCGTAGTCATGTCGCTCCTCTCGGAGGACGGCGACCAGCATTATCCCGGCGAACTGAACATCGAGGCCGCGTTCGATTTCGACGATGAGAATGCGCTCGAAATCACCTATCTGGCCCAGACCGACAAAACGACGGTGGTGAACCTCACCAACCACGTCTATTTCAACCTCGCGGGCGAAGGCAGCGGGTCGGTCCTCGACCACCAGCTGCGCCTGAACAGCTCGCAGGTGCTCGAAATGAACGACAAGCAGATTCCCACCGGCCGGCTGCTCGACGCAGCGGGCACGCCGCAGGATTTCCGCACGTTCCGTCCGTTCCGTCCCGGCATCGACTCGGAGTTCAACCACATACGCGATTTCAAGGGCTACGACCACCCGTTCGTCATCGACGGCTGGAAACCCAACATTCTGGGCGAGGTCGGCTGTCTGCGCGACCCCGAGTCGGGCCGTTGCGTGACGGTGCTCTCGTCGCAGCCCAGCGTGATGATCTACACCGGCAACTGGCTCGCGGGCGGATGCCCCGAAACCAAGTCGGGCGGCCGTTACAACGACTACGACGGCGTGGCGATCGAGTGTCAGAACTACCCCGACGCCGTCAACCACCCCGAATTCCCGTCGCCGCTGCTCAGACCCGGCGAAACCTACTGCCAGAAAATCGTATTCCGGTTCGGCACCTTCGCATAGTCGGCGGAGCACCGCGGGCGCAACCAAAACAAGTTCCCGGCACAGGCCGGACGCGGGCGGATACCCTGCTCGGCAAGTAACGCAGTAACGCGGGTGTATGCCCGCGTTACTGCGTTACTTGCGTCACGGAACCGCCGGACAACCGACGAGAGCCGCCGGGCGAGCAGGCAGGACACACCGGGCAAACAGGAACCGCCCAACCGGCAAGAATCGCCGTGCGGAACAAAAAGGTCGCAGGACAGACGAGAGCCGCCGAGAGGGTTAGCGTAAAAAAGCGCCTGTCGCCTGTCGCCCGTCGCCTGTAATCGGACGCTCGCCGGGCCGAGGGGCGCATCCGCACCAGACAGTTAGCGTAAAAACGGCCGTAAGTTTGCTTTTCATCCGCCGAATGGATAATTTTACGTCTGCAACCTAAAACCAGCTCCATGTCCATCCAGATGAACCAATCGCTGTCGGTAGACTGCGCCGTGTTCGGTTTCAACGGCAAGTCGCTCAAGGTGCTGCTGATCGAG
>JAJPZH010000198.1 GCA_021204515.1 Alistipes sp.
CGCAGGCAAAACGGCGCGACGGCATCGGCCGGAGCGTAACAAATGAGATAATTAATAAAAACAAACGATTAAGAATAACAAGGTATTATTGATGATCCTCGACGGCTGGGGCAACGGCCACCACGACAAGGCCGATGTGATTTCGACCGTGCATCCCGAATATATCTCGGCCATGACGGAGAAATATCCCCATGCCCAGCTGCGTACCGACGGCGAGAACGTCGGCCTGCCCGAAGGACAGATGGGCAACTCGGAGGTCGGACACCTCAATATCGGCGCCGGCCGCGTGGTTTATCAGGATCTCGTGAAGATCAACCGCGCCTGCCGCGACAACTCGATCATGGAGAATCCCGAAGTGAAGGCGGCGTTCGAATACGCCAAAAAGAACGGCGTGAACATGCACTTCATGGGGCTGGTGTCGGACGGCGGCGTACACTCGTCGCTGGAGCACCTCTTCAAGTTGTGCGACATTTCGGCGGCCTACGGCCTCGACAATACCTACGTGCATTGCTTCATGGACGGCCGCGACACCGACCCGCGCAGCGGCAAAGGCTTCATCGCCGACCTCGAAAAACACCTCGCCGCCACGACGGGCAGGATCGCTACGGTGATCGGCCGTTATTACGCCATGGACCGCGACAAACGCTGGGAGCGTGTGAAGATCGCATACGATGCGCTGGTCAACGGCATCGGCGAACGTTCGTCGGACATGGTCGAAGCCGTCCAGAAGTCGTATGACGAGGGCGTGACGGACGAATTCATCAAGCCTTTCGTGCGCATCGACGAGAACGGACAGCCCGTCGGCATGATCCGTCCGAACGACGTGGTGATCTTTTTCAACTACCGCAACGACCGCGCCAAGGAGCTGACCGTCGTGCTGACGCAGGAGGACATGCCGGCCGAAGGGATGCACACCATGCCGCTCTACTACTGCTGCATGACGCCCTACGATGCCAAGTTCACGGGCCTACACATCCTCTTCGACAAGGAGAACGTACCCAACACCATCGGCGAGTACGTCTCGAAACTGGGGCTGCGGCAGCTGCGCATCGCCGAGACCGAGAAATACGCCCACGTCACGTTCTTCCTGAATGGCGGCCGCGAAGCGGAGTTCGAAGGCGAAGAGCGTATCCTCGTCGCGTCGCCCAAGGTCGCCACGTACGACCTCCAGCCCGAAATGAGCGCGCCGGAAGTGGCCGACAAGCTGGTTGCCGCGCTCGGTGAGCAGAAGTTCGACTTCATCTGCCTGAACTTCGCCAACGGCGACATGGTGGGCCATACGGGCGTTTACGAGGCCATCGTCAAAGCGGTGAAGGCCGTAGACGGATGCGTCGCCAAGGTCGTCGAAGCGGCCAAAGCCAACGGTTACGAAGTCGTGATGATCGCCGACCACGGCAACGCCGACAACGCCGTCAATGCCGACGGTACGCCCAATACGGCGCACTCGCTCAATCCGGTGCCCATCGTGGTCGTTTCGGACCGCGTGAAGTCGGTGCACGACGGCATTCTGGCCGACGTGGCTCCCACGGTACTCCGCCTGATGGGACTCGAACAGCCTGCCGAAATGACCGGCAAGGCGCTCGTGGAGCTGAAATAGCCCGCTTGCAGACACAAGAAATCCCGCACTTTACGGTGCGGGATTTTTGTTTCGGGGCGGAATCCGGTTCCGGGTCTGGAGCGGTTTTCGGCCGGATGCTTCGCGCTGCTCTTAGTCGAGTTCCTCCTTGAACTTCTCGATCCAGCCGGGTAGGAGACGCAGGGCGTGCGCCATCTGGTATTCGGTATTCGTCCGGTTGTTTGTGATGAATTCCATGGCGACCTTGAAGCAGTTGTCCTCTCCGTCCCGCTCCGCCGAACACTTGCAAATGAATTTGTCCCGGTTCAGGTCGTTGGAAATCGCCAGCAGTTTGTCATAAGGAACGTCGGCAGTGAAATTCGCCGATACCTCCACATAGGCGTAATCCATGTCCGCCACTTCTTTTATGATGGCGTAGTAGTTGATTCCCTGTACTTTGAACAGAACGTCCCTGTCTTCGTCGAACGTCGGGACATAGCCTTCGTGTTTCAGAAAAGCGAAGATATCCTCTCGGACGGTCTGTTGGGCGAAGAGCGCGGAAACCGTGCCGAAAATCAGGAGCAGAGTGAGCGTAAATTTCTTCATGCCGATTCTTTTTTTAGGGTTTTGCAATAGTCAAAGATAATAAATTCTGGCGCAAGACGTACTCAGTAGAGTTCGATGAATTCGTACGTGTTGCCTACGGCCGCGAGGTAGCGCAGGAACTCACTGCGGGAAATGACCACCGTGGCGCGGTTGTCGTTGGGGTGGAACGAATAGGCCGGGAATTTCTCCAGATTCCGGTCCAGAAACAGGTGTACGTGGTGCTCGGGGTCGTTGATCAGTCCGAAGGGCGACACCGAGCCGGGACGCAGTCCGAGCCAGCGTTCCATGCGCTGCTCCGATGCGAACGAAAGCTTGCCCTGCCGCAGGCGGTGTTCGAGGTCGTGGATGGCGAGGTTTTGTTCGCAGTCGAACGCCACGAGGTAGTGGCGGTTGCCTTTGTGGTTGCGGAAAAAGAGATTCTTGCAGTGCTTCGAGCCGTCGTCGCGCCAGTATCGGCGGGCGATTTCGATGGTCGGGGCTTCGGGGTGTTCGTACCACGTGTAGGCGATGCCGCGGCTGTCGAGCCAGTCGAAGACTTTTTGGCGGCGGTCGGTCGTGACCTCCGGGTGCGCGGTAGTGTTCGGGGCCGCTGCTGTATCCGATCCAACCGCTGCGTCCGGTCCTATTGTTGTATCGCCAGTTTCCGCCGCTGTCCTCTGTTCTGTCGCTGCCGCATCCAGTTGTGCGGCTGTCGGCGGTGCTGTCGTTGCTGCGCCCCGTCCTATTGTGCTCCTCGGCGCCGTCGCACCTGATTCCGCGACGATTCCGGGGACCGATGTTTTTTCTGCTTCCGTCGTCATTGCGTCACTCGTTGCCGTAAAAAGTTTTGATGTTGCTTTCGATGCACCCGACCAGCACGTCCACGGCTTCGCGGGGCGACCATGCGTTGTGGGGCGAGAGCAGCAGGCGGTCGGATTCGCGGATGCTGAGCAGCGGACTGTCGGCGGCGAAGGGTTCGCGCGAGAATACGTCGAGGGCCGCGCCGGCGATCGAACCCCGGTCGAGCGCTTCGGCCAGCGCCGCCTCATCGACGATGCCGCCTCGGGCGACGTTTATGAGGAGGGCCGAGCGCTTCATCACCGACAGCTCCGGCGCGCCGATCAGTCCGCGGGTGCGGTCGTTCAGCGGGGCGTGGATCGAGACGATGTCGGCCCGGCCCAGCAGTTCGGTGAGCGGAAGTGCGGGGTAAGGCTCTTCGCGCACGGCGCCCGACGTCGAGGTGTAGCATACTTCGCAGCCGAATGCCGCCGCCAGCCGCGCCACTTCGTGGCCGATGGCGCCGAGTCCTACGATACCCCATTTCGAGCCGTACAACTGGTGGGTGGGCTGTGCGAAATGAAACTGCTGTCCGGCGGCGGAGTAGGCGCCGCTCTTGACGTAACGGTCGTAATAGACGATGTTGCGGCGCAGTGCGATGGCCGCTCCGAGGGTGGTTTCGGCCACGGAGTGCGTCGAATAGCCTGCGGCGTTCTTTACCGCGATTCCCAGCTCGGCCGCGGCTTCGAGGTCGATGTTGTTGGTGCCTGTGGCGGCTACGCAGATCAGCCGCAGTCGGGGCAGCGCCTGAAGCGTTTCGCGGCGCAGGACCACCTTGTTGGTGATTACCACGTCGGCTTCGCGGCAGCGGTCGAGAACCTCTTCGGGCGCGGTGCGGGCGTAACCTTTGTATTCGCCCAAAGCTTGTAGCCGGCTGAGGTCGGCGCCTCCGAGCGTGTACTCGTCCAGAAATACGATGGCAGGTTGCATAAGCGTATGTTTTTTGGTTTTTTATTGTTGCATTTCTCCGATCAGGCCGCGGATTACGACCGATGCGCAGCCGATGCCGAACAGCGCGGGAATGTAGGATATGGTGCCGACGTTCGACTTCTTGTTCTGCTCCTCGCAGAGGATCAGCGCCCCTTCGCGCATCGGTTCGGGCGAGTAGACGGCCCGGAATCCGCTGCGGATGCCGATTTTGTGCAGCCGCTTGCGCAGCATGTGGGCCAGCGGGCAGTGGTGGGTGCGGGAGATGTCGGCGATCTCCATCTTGGTCGGGTCGGTCTTGGCCCCTGCGCCCATCGAGCTGACCAGCGGCAGCGAACGGTCCAAAGCACCCTTTATCAGCGCCAGTTTGGGCGAGAGGGTGTCGATGGCGTCCACTGCGTAGTCGTATTTCGCAGCGTCGAGCAGCAGGTCGGTCTCCTCGTCCTTGATATAGCGGTTGACCACCGTCAGTTCTATTTCCGGGTTGATGTCGCGCAGGCGTTCGGCCAGAATTTCGGCTTTCCGGCGGCCGACGGTCGAATGGAGCGCGACCAGCTGGCGGTTGATGTTGCTCGGCGCCACGGCGTCGGCGTCGGCGATGGTCATGCGGCCCACGCCGGCCCGGGCGATCATTTCGGCGGCATAGGCGCCCACGCCGCCCAGCCCGACGACCAGTACGTGGGCCTTTCGGAGCAGGTCGAGTTTCTCTTTGCCGAGCAGCAGCTCGGTGCGTTCGAGCCAGTCGTTATCCTTATTCATTTTCAAGTGCGTTGTTCGTTTTATCCGACCGGGGCCGCCGTGTGCGCCGTGTGCGCCGTGTGCGCCGTGTGCGCCGTGTGCGCCGTTTTGCCGCCGTGCCGCTGCCTTAGCCGTCGTGTGTCCTGCACGGTCCTGTCTGCCTTGTCCTGCCGCTCCGGAAGCCGGTATGCGTTCGCTGTTTTGCGGCCCTTGTTTCGGGGCCTATTGCGTGTGTTTCGGAGGCTGTTGCGCGGCGGCGTTTCGGTCGTCCGTAAATATCCGTTCGTAGTTTTCCAGCGTCGCCCGTTGCAGTTCCTCCTGTGCGATGCCTTTTACCCCGGCGGCGTGCGCGTAGATCTCTTCGATCGGGACGTCACTGTCGTCGGTTTCGAGAAAAAGCCGCGAGAGGGGCGTTTCGCGCAGGGATTCCAGCGTCTTGGGCGATGCGAAGG
>JAJPZH010000018.1 GCA_021204515.1 Alistipes sp.
CCACCTGCGGGCTTTTAAATCGCGGGTCGGGGGTTTGTCTTAACTCCTAACCGGTGCTTAATATGTTCCGGTCCAGCGTTTTTCGGTTAGGCCCGAGCGGACATCCGGGCATGATTGCCCGGATGTCCGCTCCTTATGTCCGGTCGTAAAACACGCTTTCATGTATATATCGGCCGTTATCCCGGCTGTCGTATTTATGTGAGTACATTGAATCGGCCTTATTTTGCTATTATGCCGTAATTTGCGGGCGGATTGTCGGATGATCGTCATTGAAAAATATCGCATGTGCATACTATGTATAATCAAATAAATATCGTATATTTGTATCAGGAAAATAAATAGTGTAATGAAACTTCGACTCGACCCAAATTCCGCCAAGCCGCTGCATCAGCAGGCGGAGGACCTGCTGCGTACGATGATTCAGCAGGAGGAGTATAAAAAAGGCAAGCTGCTGCCCAATGAGGTGGAACTCTCCAGAGAACTGAACATATCCCGCAATACGCTTCGTCAGGCCATCAACCGGCTGGTTTTCGAGGGCCTGCTCATCCGCAAGAAGGGCTACGGCACGACCGTCGCGCCGCAGAACGTGATGAGCAACGCCCGCAACTGGATGAGTTTCTCGCAGGAGATGCACGCACAGGGTATGGTGGTGCAGAATTTCGAACTGCATATCAGCCGCAAACACCCTTCGCAGGAAGCCGCTGCGTTTCTGAACGCTCCCGAAGGAACGAAACTGCTCTGTCTGGAACGCCTGCGCGGACGTCCGGGACTCCCGTTCGTCTATTTTATTTCCTATTTCAACCCTGCGATTCCGATGACGGGCGAGGAGGATACGGCCATGCCGCTGTATGAAAATCTGCAGAAGAATTACGGCATCGTCGTCAAGACTTCGCGCGAGCAGATCTATGCCCGTGCGGCGAGTCCCGATCTGGCCGACAAACTCGACATCAGCGAAGGTGCGCCGATTCTCGTGCGCAAGCGATTCGTACTCGACATAAACGACAACCCCGTCGAATACAACATCGGCTACTACCGGGCCGACAGTTTTACCTATTCGATCGAGTTCACCAACGATTGACGGTGCGGCGGCTGAACCCGGCAGTGTGCAACTGAGACGGCAGAATGCGGTGCGCGGCTGAAATGGCGGCGTGGCCGGGACTGCGGGATCGGTGTCGGATGCGACCGAAACGGCAGCAGTACGGCTGAAGCGGCGGGACGGCATCCGGTACGGCTGAATCCGGCGGTGCAGAGGCGGACCGGGCGCAGGGACGGTCTGTAAAACCGTAAGACGGTCCGGAGTGTCGGACCCGGTCTGTGCGGCAGGGCGTAGGGAGGTCATGGACCGCGGAGCGGGCCAATAGATAATATGAATAAAGGCGGAACGCAAGTTCCGCCTTTTTCTTATTCGTATCTCCGGGGTTATTTCAGCCCCCAGTTCTTGTTGGGTTCGGGGCCCATTTCGAGGACCAGCTCACCGCCCTGCAGCAGCTCCGAAGCCGGGAAGTGGAACGTGTCGAGCTGTCTGCCGTTCAGGCGGGCGCTCTGCACGTAGATGTTTCTGCGCGAAGCGTTGTGGGCCTTGATGGTGAACTTTTTGCCGCGGCCGTAACGTTCGCCGAGGTCGATCGTCACCTCTTCGAAGATCGGGCTGGCGATTTCGTAAACTGGATCCACACGGCATCCGCCGTCGGTCTGGAACAGGCCGATCGAGGTCATGATCGCCCATGCGCTCATCTGACCCTGATCCTCGTCGCCGAGGTAGGCGTTGGCGATGCCGTAACCGTAGTAGCGGTCGAGGATCGAGCGGCTCCAGCGCTGGGTGTGCCACGGCGTGTCGGCGTAGTTGAACAGGAATGCGAAGTGCATCGACTGCTGGTTGCCCTGCACGACGGGATGATCCCAATACTGGTCGTTCGGGGCGTTGTAACGCCACGCCTCGTCCTGATTGAAGCCCCAGAGCAGGCGGTCGGTGAAGCGCTGTTTGCCGATCTTTTCGACCAGCGCCGGGACGTCCTGCGGCACGAAGAAGGTGAGCTGCCATGCGTTGCCCTCGACGTAGTGCTGGTTGGCGCCGCTGCGGAAGGGGTCGAAGTTTTCGAGCCATTGGCCCTTGCTGTCGCGCATGTGGCAGTAACCCTCGTCGCTGATGACGTTGCGCCACCAGTAGCCGCGGTCGTTGAACGTGCGGTAGGTCTCTTCGTCGCCGAGCGCCTTGGCCAGCTGGCCTACGGTCCAGTCGTCGTAGGAGTATTCCATCGTGTTCGAGAAGCGGCCCTTGTCGTAGGCGAAGTAGTGGTGTTCCATGTAGGCGGTCAGATCGCGGTTGCCGGCGAAGCCCTTGAACACATTCTGCGCCGGGGTGGTCTGCATCTTGACCGAGGCTTCGAGCGCTTTCTTGGCGTCGAAGTCGCGGATGCCCATCTGCCATGCGCTGACGATCAGCGGAATTTCGTGCTCGCCGACCATGACGGGGATGTAGTTCATGCCTGCGGGACCTTTGGCCAGCCAGCCGTTGGCGTCGTACATCGCCAGCTGCGAATTGACCCAGCGGCTGCTCCACTCGGGCGTCACGAGGTTCCAGAACTGGTTGAGGTTCCAGAATGTATTCCAGAATGCGTCGCAGCCCAGCATGACGTCCTTCGACGGATCGGCCACGGTGTGCACTTTGCCGTCGGTCGAGACCCACTGGCCGTTTACGTCGCTCCATATGTTGCGGCTGCAGATCGCACGGTACATGTTGTTGTAGAAACGGACCTTTTCGAGCCGGTCGTCGGTCTTCACCTCTATGCGGCTGAACAGGTCGTTCCATGTATCCACCTGATTCCGGCGTACGGCCTCGAAATCCCAGCCGAAAGGTTCGGTGACTTCGACGGCGAGGTTCTGCGCAGCGTTTTCGACGCTGACGAGCGAGATGCCCGAACGAACCTGCACGACGGGATTCCGTACGGGGTCGAACTCCACGAAGAGGCCTGCGTATTTGCAGGGACCGCTGCTGAGTTCCTTGATGCCGTTGGAGATGACGTCGTCCTTCCAGCTGCCCATGCGGAGGATCGGACGGTCGAACTCGACGACGAAGTGCAGTACGTAGTCCTGATCGGCGTCGTGGCTCCATACGCCCGGCGAGAACTGGTGGCACGAACCCTCGATGCGGCGGTCTCCGACCTGCTTCACCGTGACGTTTTTGAGCTGGATGCCGTACTCGGTTTCGGGATGCAGCTCGATCAGGATACGGCCCGTGCCGCGGTCTGCGGGGAAGGTGAAGCGCTCGAAGCCGCAGCGCGTCGTAGCCGTCACCTCGGCCTTGATGCCGTAGTCGGTCAGGTCGGCGCTGTAATAGCCGATGTCGGCCCGTTCGGTGCGCTTGTCGATGCGCGAGCGGTAGCCTTCGTCGGGCTTCTGCTCGTCGCCGACGCGGGTTTTCAGTTCGCCGTTTGTCGCCATGATGCCCAGTCCGCCGAGCGTCCACTCGTGGATATGGCTGAAACAGCCGATATTCTCGAACGAGGGCTGGTAGCCGGCCTGCCAGCCCGTATTCTGGTTGTCGGGACTCATCTTGACCATGCTGAACGGCATCCACGGTCCCGGCGCGATCATCCAGCGCGAGTGGGCCGTGCCGATGCGCGTGTCCACGTAATCGGCCGGAGTCTGAAGCGTCTGCGGCGTGCGCACGACGCTGCCCCGTGCTATTTCACGGCCGTCGCAGAGAATCCGGTAATCGCTCTTTTTGGCTTTCTTCACCTGCGGCATCGGGGCTTCGAGCTGGTAACGGCCCGTTTCGATGCGCCGGTTCAGTATCTCTTTGCCGTCGAGTTCGACGCTGAGAGCAGGCGTGCCTTCGAGCCATTCGAGATCGACCAGCAGGGGCTGGACGCGTCGTTTGCCGTCGGCCAGCTCATAAGGAGCCGCTTCGATGTTGCGGATGAAGAGCTGCTGCGGACGTTCCACCTCCGCACCGGCAGGGCCTTCGAGACTTACGCGGTCGAAAAGTATCCACGAGCCTTCCAGCACGGTGATCGTCACCTCATTGCCGCCGGCTTTGAGTACGCCGGGACGAATCGGGATTTCGAGCCGGCGGGGCGTCGCTTTGGCGAGGTTGCCCGTGATCGACAGCGTATCGACGATCTTCTCCATCTGGTTGGGTTTGCGCTGGTCGGCGACGCTGAGTCCCGGAGCGTCGAGCTGGAACTTGGCGTCCTGCGTATTGACCGATACCTTTACCAGCGGCAGGAAGTTTTTGGCGTAATCGAGCAGATCGACGACGAGCGTATACGTACCCTCCGACGGGATTTCATCGAGGCCGAAGAGAATATTGACCTGATGCGTGCGCCAGCCCGACGTAGGCCATGTGCCGCCCCACGTGTCGGCAGGTCCGGGCAGGACGTAGGGGAAATCGGCGGCGGGAACGGAGTGCCCGACGAGGAAATATTTGTCTTCATAGCCGAAATCGTTGGCGAGGAAGTCGCGGAAGCGGTCCGGAGCCAGTGCGAATTCGGACGCCGACCGGTCGGCCTGTCCCACCGTCCATATGACCGAAGGAGATTGCTCCGCAGCCGTCCCTGCCGTAGTGAGAAGGCATGCTGCAATTCCCGAGAACAATGTTTTTCTCATGGTTTGGGTTTTTGGTTGATTAAATGTTCATACAATTTCGGCGTAAAATAAATGAAATTTTCGTGTAAATGCAAATTTCACCTGTTTTTTGCTCGAAAAAGTTGGGCTTATCGTTGTTTTGTGATTTTTATTGTAGGTACATATGTGCGATTCCGGATGCCTGAGAGATCGGACTGAACTCGGTTTACCTATTTATAATATAATTGAGAGTCGATTCTTTTTCGGGGTTTACCGTTGAAATACAGATGTTTCTTGGTCGTCGTAACAGTTGTTTCCGATTGCGGGCGTCTCTTTCGTGGCGACCTGCGTGGTGATTCCCGACAGCCGGGTGCGTCGAATATTCCTCCGACACGGAATGACGTCGTATCCAAGGCGCTGGCTCTTTCGCCGATCCTGCCGATCGGAACGGGATGTCGTATGTTGTAGTTATGTATTTTATTGTTTGCACAATAATACG
>JAJPZH010000122.1 GCA_021204515.1 Alistipes sp.
TCGGCCGGATGAATCCGGTGGGGAACATACCGCCAAGGCTCCCGCCAGCCGGGAACGGTGTCGGGATCGAACCCGAACCTTTCCACCGCTTCGGCTTCGTTCCGGACACTCCATTCCCTACCCTCCTTCACGAGGGCCATTCCATAACGGTTGAACGTCTTGGCAGGCTCCTTGGCCCGAATCATTCCGAGCGACAGCGACATCACGACGATAAACAAGAATTTACACATAACGGCAAGCCTTTACAGTTTTTCCGAAGATCAGTTGATATCAAGATTCCGATGGTCACCGATGCGGGGCTTGACCGTCCGCTTCAGCGGGATGCTCATGCCGTCCGTCTCCTCGAGCCACGTGTAAAGATCGTTCGCCAGTTGTTCGATGATCTCCCTGTATTCGGGCTCGGCGATCAGGTTACGGGTCTCGTAAGGATCGTTCTCCAGATCGTAAAATTCGTTGGTGTCCCAGATGCCGTGGTAACGGATGTACTTGTACTTGTCCGTCCTCACGCCGAAGGTCGTGGGAGTCTGGGGAAAATCGTATTCCCAATAATATTCGTAATAAATTCTCCGGCGCCAGCCGGCGACCTCTTTTCCCTCGAGCAGCGGAAGCATCGACTCTCCCCGCATCTGCGGGGCCTTGTCGATCCCGCAGGCTTCCATAATGGTCGGCGCGATGTCGATATTCTGTACCATCGGCTCGACCACCGTTCCCGGCTCGATAATCTCCGGGCAATAGGCCAGCAGCGGAACTCGCACCGAGGCCTCGTAGAAGGTCCGTTTGTCGATCAGTCCGTGTTCGCCCCAGCAGAAGCCGTTGTCGCCCATATAGATAACGAGCGTATTGCGGTCCATACCCTTCTCGCGCAGGTAATCCAAGATGCGGCCGATCGAGGCGTCCATGCTGGTCAGGCACTGGCAGTAACGCTTGGCCTCGGTCTCCCAGTCCGTGCGGCCGAAATAGCTGTAATCGACCCCATGCCAACTCTCGCGCTGCTCCTTGACCCAATCGGGAAGGCGCTTCTCGCCGTACCACTCACTGCCTTTGGCCGGTTGATTGTCGGCGCCTTTCGACGGAAGGGCATGCAGGCCGTAGGTCGGCTCGTCGAAATTCGCCGGCTTCGGAATGCGCTCGTCGTCATAGATACCGTCGTACGTTTCCGACGCCGCGAACGGATCGTGTACGGCCTTGTGTGAAAGATAGACGAAGAACGGTTTCTCCCGATTCTTTTCAATGAACTCGATGGCATGGTCGGTCAACAGGTCGGTCACATAGGCGTCTTCCGGGTAGACGACCTCCTTGCCATTGACATTCATCTTCACGTTGTAATAGCTCCCCTGTCCTTCGAAACTCTCCCAATGGTCGAATCCGGGCTGCGGGCTGTCGTCCGTATCGCCCATATGCCACTTTCCGAAAAAGCCCGTCGTATACCCCGCTTCCTGAAGGTACTGCGGAAAAAAGGTAAGCCCTTCAGGCACGGGTGCGACGTTGTCGACCACCGTATGCTCGTGCGAGAACAGACTCGTGAGGATCGAAGCACGCGACGGCGAGGAGAGCGACGTCGTGACGAAGGCATTCCGGACATAGGCGCCGTTGGCAGCCAGAAAGTCCATATTGGGCGTCTGCAGCCACGGTACGGTATTCAGGAATCCCATGTAGTCGTAACGGTGGTCGTCGCTCAGGATAAAGACCACGTTTCGGGGCCTCGCATCGGGAAGCCGGGTGACCGAAAGGTCAGCCTGCCCGCTTTTCGACGCGCATCCCGACAACAGGGAAGCGCTCATGGCAAGAATGGTTGTGCTACGCATGGTCGTATCCGTTCGGGGTTATTTCACGAGTTCGGCGAGTGCTTTGCCGAAACGCTTCGCACCCTCGTTGTTGAAATGCACATTCCCCTTGAGGTCCTCGACCGCCGAAAGTTTGTCGCCCTCGATGAGGAAAAGCTTCTTGTCGCCCAGAGCGACAGCCTTCTCCACGATCCGGCGCTCGGTCTGACGCACCTCGTCGAGGGGTTTTCCGGGCGCACGCTTGCCCCGCGAGCCGCTCTCGTCGACGGCAGTCGTCGGCAGAATGCAGTAAATCCGCGCATCGGGCTGCACGCGCCTCAATTCGGACAGAAGCGACTCATAGCGACGCGCGATCTCCGCGATGTCGCCCCGCGTCCCGCCGTTCCAGTCATTGAAGCCCCACAGCACGGTGATAATGTCAGCTTTGATCCCCACCAACTCCTGTGCGACAGCAGGTGAAATCTGCGAACCGCCGACGCCGAGGTTGTAAAGATAGTAGCCGTTCGTCGATGCCAGCACGAAAGGATACGAACCTTCCGAACCGCACTGGGTCTGCCCGGCTCCGTGGGTGATCGAATCGCCGATGGCCACATATACCGGAAGCTTTTTTCGCTTCACGTCGAACAGTTTGGCCCCATCGTCGAGAAGCAGTCCGTCGAAATTGACGCCGTAATAGATCGGCAGGACTATCTCCCATTCGACGGCACCCTCGCCGGACGATTCCAGTATGAGCTGATCGCCCGGAACCGCCCCGATGAACCGGCCGTCGCGGTAAATGCCGTAGAAATTCAACGGCTTACGCAAATCGGCCCCTTCACGATCGCTGAACAAGGGTTTTACGGTACGACTATCCGTCTTGAAACAAATCCGTACGCCCGACTGCGTCAGAGCCTTGGAACGGGAAAAATTATTGAGGTCGGGACGCTGTCACATCTCGCTGCTGAAACGATCGATCGTCATCCGACCGTCGGTACAGGCGAGGTGCATGGCTCCTTCGATGACGATATGTTTGTCGTCAGGGGATATTTTCGTCTCTCCGCGTGCAATGAGACTGCAGAGAAGCAGCAGGAATGAAAGAAAGTATTTCATAAGGCTTTTTTTATCGTTATTTTTTCTGTGCTTTTCGTTTCCAAGCTTCGAGGTCGAAGGTGCTCTCGCTCTGCTCGATCTTTAGTTCGGCGCGTTTGTCCGCAAGCCGTTTTTTCAGGTCGGCGACGATCCCGGCGTAGAGCGGATCAGAGTAAACGTTGTTGATCTCCATGGGGTCCGCTTTCAGATCGTAGAGTTCCCAGCTGTCGATGGGCAGGTCCGTGCCCTTATTGCCGCCGCCCTGATCCTTGAAGTGGATCAGTTTGTAATCGCGTGTCAGAATACCATCGTGACGGCGAACGTTGTGGATCGCGGGATAGTCGTAGTAATGATAGTAGAGTTCGTCACGCCAGTCCGCGGGGGCCTTGCCCGTCTCGAAGAGCGGAGTAAGAGGCACGCCGCAAACATCGGCGGGAATCTCAACGCCGGCCAGAGCGAGGAACGTCGGCGCATAATCGATGTTCTGCACCAATTCGTCGCACACCGTACCCGGTGTGATCAGCTTGGGATAGCTGATGACGAGCGGCGTGCGGAACGACTCTTCGTACATGAAGCGTTTGTCGAACCAGTTGTGCTCACCCATGTAGAAACCCTGATCGGATGTGTAGACAATGATCGTATTCTCGCTCAGGCCATTTTTATCGAGGTAATCCATCAGGCGTCCGATCTCGTCGTCCAGCGACTTGACACAGCGGACGTAATCCTTGATATAGCGCTGGTATTTCCACCGCACGAGATCTTTGCCTTTCAGGTCGGCGGCGAGCATCTCTTCATTCAGCGGACCGTATATTTCCATGAAGCGCGCCTGCTCCTCCGACGTCATGCGGAGAAACTCCTCGTTAAAATTATTCTTCGCCTGCTTGTTTTCCAACAGTTCATAAACCTTGCAGTCGTCAACCATCTTCATTTCGCGCTCAATGGTCATCTGCTGGGTGCGTGCGGCATCGCTGCGCGTACTGTAATCGTCGAAAAGCGTTTCGGGCTCAGGGAACGTGACCTCCTCGTAAAGCCGGGCGTACTTCAGCTCAGGGAACCAGTTGCGGTGAACCGACTTATGGTGAACCAGCAGGCAGAACGGCTTCTCACGGTCACGGTGCTCCAACCAGTCGATGGCATCGTTAGTGACGATGTCGGCCACATAACCTTCCTCGCGCACGAATTCGGGATGCTCCTTCGTGCTGAACTCCGGATGGTAGTAAGTCCCCTGCCCGTTGAGTATCTTGTAGTAGTCGAATCCCTGCGGTTTGCTCCAGAGATGCCATTTACCGATGATCGCCGTCTGGTAACCGGCTTGCTGCAACAATTTGGGAAAAGTCATTTGGTCACCGTTGAAAGCGGGCGTGCGTCCCAGTTTGATCTGCCCGTGCATATGGCTGTATTTACCCGTCAGCAGCGTGGCGCGGCTGGGCGAGGAGATCGAATTTTCGACATAGGCGCGTGTGAAAAGAGCGCCGCGGGCCGCAAGCCGGTCGATATTAGGGGTCGGGGCCAACTTCGAGATCGGACCGCCGTAGGCACTGATGGTCTGATACGAATGGTCGTCGCTCATGATGTGGACAATGTTCACCTTTTCAGCCTTTTTCTGGGCCAAGGCCGTCCCCGCAGGCAACAGAGTCGCCGTCATGGGGATCATTAACAGTTTATGATTCATGGTTTAAAGGGGTACGATGTTTTTATATCAGAAAAGCTTAGTTTGTTCCCAATCGTTGCCGGTATCGTTTCGCTGCGGCTTGCCGGGCGTCGAACGTCCGTCGTTCACGTAGCGCCGCATGCGGGCGGTGAGCTCCTCGACCGTATTCCGGTATTTCGGATCGTCGATCAGGTTATTGCGTTCACCCGCGTCGGCGTTCATATCGTAAAGCTGCATGTCGGGCAGTCCGGCCAGATCTTCCGGCTTCGAGGGATACGACTGTCCGCCCGAACCGCACCAGAAGACCAGTTTCAGGTCGGGGATCCGCATCGCCAAGTAACCGAAACCGGAAAGCGATACAAGGTCCTTGCGGGCGGTCGTTCCCGTGCGGGTGATATTGCTCCAGATGCTGTAACTGTCCTCAGCCTCATCGTCGGAGAGTTCGTATCCATCCATCTCGGCGAAGGTCGCATAAAAGTCGCTCAGCGAGACAAGCGAATCGTCGGTCAGTCC
>JAJPZH010000285.1 GCA_021204515.1 Alistipes sp.
ATCTCCTGCTGGAGCGTGACGAACTCGTAGGCGTTCATCAGGTCGATTTTCTTGGATATTCGGGCAAATCCCCAGCTTGCGTCGAAAGTCACCTTCGTCGTTCCGGGAGTGCCCAGTTTGGTGGTGATGATCACCACGCCGTTGGCGGCGCGGGCGCCGTATATCGCGGTCGCCGAGGCGTCTTTGAGGATACTGATCGACGCGATGTCCGAGGGGTTGAGGGCGCCCATCGAGGTGTCTTCCAGCGGGAAGCCGTCGATGACGTAGAGCGGCGAGTTGGACTGCGTGACGGAGTTGCTGCCGCGGATGACGATATTCATCTCCTCGCCGGGCATGCCTTCGTTCGAAGTTACCTGCACGCCGGCCACACGGCCTGCGAAGGCTTCGCCGATGTTGCCGGCATCGGTTTTGAGCATGTCGCCGACGTTGGCGCGTCCCACGCTGCCCGTCAGGTCCTTGTATTTCACTTCGCTGTAACCGACGACCACGACTTCGTCGAGGCGGGCGTCGGTGGCCGTCAGCGCGACGTTTATCTCGGTTTTCTGACCGACGGGAACTTCCTGCGACACCATACCCAGAAAAGAGAATACGAGTGTTGCGGTGGGCGGTACGTTCGAAAGGACGTAACGGCCTTTCGAGTCGGATACGGCGCCCCGGTTCACCTCTTTGATGATGACGGTGGCCCCCTGCAGCGGCAGGCTGTCGGGACCCATTACCGTACCGACGATCTTGTGTCCTTTGGTCTGCGCACCGACAGGTCCCGTCATTCCCGCGAAGAGCGCGGGAAGGATCAGCCAGAGCCGTAAGTTGCGGCGCAGTGCATTATATATATGAATCATCTTGTTTGGTTTTTTAGGTTTTTGCTTTGCCGGATGCCGCCCTGCGCAGACATCGCATCTGCGCAGGGAACGGCTTCGGTGGTTATTCTTTGACGCAGCGGATCGTCTGGGCGTTGCCGCGCTGGAACGTGAAGAGCGGATCGACCTCTTTCCAGTCGTTCTTGAATGCCAGACAGCAGCTCTTCGTGCCGGTGGAAGGAGCCGAGGTCCAGTAATAGTAGAACGAACCGCGGTTCAGCGCGCCGGAGCTGTAATAGCGGCATCCGTTGTAGGGGAACCACGCCTGCTCGCCAGAACCCACGGCTGCGTAGTAGAGATACCATCCGCGCTTGGTCGAACTCGTGTTCACGACGTTGTGTTCGGCCGGGTCGGTGGTGTTTTCTCCCGTCGTCGTAAAGATCGAGAAGGCGTCTTTGCCCGGAATCTTGTAGCCGGGAGGACACGGATCGTAGATCGACTTCCGGTAGCCAGCAGTCAGTTCTTCTTCGCCCTGCGGATTGCCCCAGAGGTAGTTGTTGCGTCCGGCGAAAAGCCAGTCGGCCGCCTTGAGGAAGGTCACGGGGTTCTGGATCGTATGGGCGATCGTTCCGGTGGATGCGTCGGAGGCGGCAATGCTTACTTTGGTTACCGATCCGTAAAGGGTAGGTTCGGTCATGTCGTAGAATTTCGACGAGCCGGGGATCGGGTCCTTGCGTCCCCATTAATAGGACATGCCCAGCGAACCGGTGTCGTCCAGCGCCGATGTCGCGCCCAGACTGCGGTCCATGAAGGTATAGCTGTTGCCGTATTTGTTGGTCATGTAAACCTGATCGGCAGGAGTGTCCGTGCACCAGATATGCCAGCTCCACATGATGCGGCCCTGCTGGTCTTTGACCGCGATGAGGGCGTTGCCCTTGTCGGCCGAAGTGTTGAACGAAACGATTCCGTCGCTGAGCACCAGTTCCGAGATCAGGCCGTCGGCCGTTTCCCACAGCAGTTCGGCCGAGACGGGGGCGATTGGCCGTCCCCTGTGCGCTGAGGTTGAGCGCCGGGAGTTCGTGGGTGATTTTGACTTCTCCTTCCGCGGGAGTCTCGCTGTCGGTCGCCGCGAACTGATCGAGCGGAAGCGAAATGGAAATCGCGCTTCCTTCCGGACTGGACTGGGCGGGCCGTTTGTTGAAAAGGAACGTGTAACGGTCCGTGCTGACGAGATAATACATGTTTGCGGCCTGCGTCAGGTCGCAGGGGGCGAGGCCGATGGCGAATTCGATTTTATCGGCCAGCGACGGGGCTTCGTTGAACGTGTAGGTGATGCTGTTGGACGATCCCCGGAGCTGAGCGTCGGGATCGGTCAGATCGAAGTCGCATGCGCCCGCGAAATTTACGCCTTCGGCCGTAATCTTGATCGAATTGACCTTCTCGGAAGCATACTTCCCTTCGGAGGTGAAGTCGAACGAGAGCTGCGCCGTCGCGGATTTTTTGCGGAAAACGAACTGCGATTCGCTGGCCGCCCTGACCTCTTCGCACCGGGCGATCATGATGTCGTTGGCGCCTGCGGTCCGGGCGTTCTGCATGGTGCCGATAACGATCGGAGCCGTAAATCCGTTCATGGAGCTTACGGCCGGATAGACCGCGTAAAGGGGCGTTTGCTCGAAATCGAGCGAGCCGTTGAATTTTCCGGTAGCGGTGCCGATGCCGGTTGCGACGTCGAACGTGCCGGCGTGCAGGCCGTCGGTGACGGTAATGGCGTCGTCAATGAGCCAGACGGTCGCTCCGGTTTCATCGGCTCCGGTTCTCGTCGCCGAACTTTTATCCGTGACGTCTGCTCCCGGAATGGTTGCCGTGAGTCCCGAGAGCCGGTTGCCGAACCCTGTCGTCGGGGGAACCTGCTGCGTCTGATCCGTATCGTCCGAACAGCCGAGCAGTGCCGTGCAGCAGACTGCGAGCATTAGGAATGTTCTGATGGTCATGGTTGCGGTTTTTAGGGTTGAATTGGTCTTATTTGTAGATCGGTCCGTAGGCCGCGCAGGCACGATAATCGGAGCCTTCCGGATCGGAGCCGAAAGCGCCCCATGCCGAGGGGCGGAAGAGCCGGTCGGCGTTGAGGTTGTGCATGGCTACCGGGATGCGGAGCATCGCAGCCAGCGTTGCGAGGTCGGCGCCGACGTGCCCGTAGCTGATGGCGCCGTGGTTGGCTCCCCAGTTGTTCATCACCGAATAGACGTCGCGGAAGGCTCCGTGGCCTGTCAGGCGGGGTGCGAACCATGTCGTCGGCCACGTGCGGTCGGTGCGCTTGTTGATGATCTCGAAAATCTCGTTATCGACGTTTACGGCCCAGCCCTCGGCGATCTGCAATACGGGGCCGAGTCCCTTCACGAGATTCAGGCGGCACATGGTCATCGGCATTTCGCCGCGGGTGAGGAAGTGCGACGAGAATCCGCCGCCGCGCATGTATTCGCGTCCTGCGGGGTACCACGTCGTGGCTTTGAGGCATGCCTCCGCCTCCTTGTCGGATACCTCCCAGAACGGCTTCATTGCGGGATTGCCCGCGGCATCGGACTGCTGTCCCGTGGCGTCGAGCGTGCAGGAACCCGAATTGATGAGGTGGATGATGCCGCCTGCGGCGCTGCCCGTGAGCCGGCGTCCCGTAACACGCTCGACGGCTTCAGGGGACCAGAACGTGCGTACGTCGGCGAAGAGCTGCGCCCGGTTGGTCAACAGGTGCAGTAGGAGCATCGAAGCGCCGTTGAGCGTATCGTTCTCGGTGGCGAAAGTGATGGCTTCACGGATGCCGTTCCAGTCGAACGACGAGTTGAGGATCGCTTCCGCGAAGTCGCCGTCGGGCCGGAAATCGGTCCACTGACGCTGCCCTTGGAATCCGCCGACGATAGCGTTGTGTCCCATGGCTTCCTCTTCGAACCCCATTTCGGCCAGTTTCGGATTGCCGTGCATCAGGTCGCGGAAGATGAGCGTCATCTTTACGACATACTCCCATACGGCGTCTTTCTGTTCGCGCGAATAGACCAGATGCGCGGGGTTGCAGTCGCTGCCTTCGTTGGGCTTGCAGTATTTTTCGACCCACTCCATGGCGCGGGCGAACTCCTCCTTGTCGTAGATGCCCAGTTCGATGCGGCGTTCGATCTCCGAGCAGTCTACCGCTTCGTTGCGCATGCCGAGGTACTCCTGAAAGAAATCGGGATCGGGCATCGAACCTGCGATACCCATCGACACCGAGCCGATCGAGAGATAGGATTTGCCCCGCATCTGCATAACGGCGACGGCGGCGCGGCCGAAGCGCAGCAGTTTTTCGCGTACGTCTGCGGGAATCGTGTCGTCGCCCATATCCTGTACGTCGCGGCCGTAGATGCCGAAGGCGGGCAGTCCCTTCTGGTTGTGTCCGGCCAGTGCCGAAGCCAGATAAACGGCGCCCGGACGTTCGGTGCCGTTGAAACCCCAGATCGCTTTGGGTGTCAGCGGGTCCATGTCGATTGTTTCGGCGCCGTAGCACCAGCAGGGGGTGACCGAAAGGACGGCGCCTACATTGCTGTCGCGGAACTTGTCGGCGCAGGCTGCGGCTTCGGCGACTCCGCCGATCGTGGTGTCGGCGATGACGCATTCGACGGGCGAACCGTCCGAATAGCGGAGTTCTTCGCTGTAAAGACGCGCTACGCGCTGCGCCATGCCCATAGTCATTGCTTCGAGCGATTCGCGGATTCCGCGGCGGCGGCCGTCGATGATCGGACGGATGCCGATTTTGGGGTGTGAAGAGTTCATATTTTTTTGTTTTTAGATTGTTTGTTCGTATCGGTTATGCGGCTTTTTGCGGTTCAGGGCCGTAAGCAGGAAGCCGGTGAGAAAAATGACGGTCGTGCCGAAGACGATCGTGAGGTAGGTGTGCAGCGGACTGTGCAGGCAGTAGAACGGCGAACCGTCGTTGATCAGCGGCGAGAGACTCATCCATGCGATGGTCAGCAGGCCGAGGATTACCGCCGTGACGGCGTGCGCGCGTTTGACGCGGCGGCATACCACGCCCAGCAGGAACAGTCCGAGCATGCCGCCGCTGAAGATCGACGCCAGTTTCCACCATGCGTCCAGCACGCCGTCGATACGCATCATCAGCAGTCCGACGACGATGCCCAGCGCGCCGACGACGAACGATGTGGCGT
>JAJPZH010000249.1 GCA_021204515.1 Alistipes sp.
CGTAACATGCCAGCCAGATATTGCCCTTGTAGTCTTCGAGAATATCCCACACGAAAACCCACGACGGCACCTGTGCGAAGCGTTCGAAACGCCCCGAAGCGTAGTCGTAACGGAACAGTCCGTCGTAGAAAGTCCCGACCCACAGATTGCCGGCACCGTCCTGCAGCATGCTGTAAACGCTGTTGGAGGGAGTCGCAGGGGCTGTCCCGTTCCTGTTGAAAACCTCCTCGCCCGGACGCATCCGGTTCAGTCCGCCGTAAAAATTCCCGACCCAGAGGTTCCGGCGGTCATCGACGCAGACGGCATGGACGTTGTCGTTGTTCAGACCGCTGTTGCGGCTGTCGTAATTGCGGAAACGGGAGGTGGCCGTATCGTAGACGAACAGACCCCGGTTCTCGGTGCCGATGTAGATGCGGCCGCCGGCGGGCGTAATGGAGCTGACGGCGCATCCTTTCAGCTCGCTGCGGCCCGAAGCCGACACAAGGTCGGCGAACATGCCGTAACGGTCGTTCATCACATTGACGCCGCCGAAAAACGTGCCCACCCACATCGCGCCGTCACGGTCGCGGCAAAGGCTGTAAACCGCATTGTCGTTCAGCCCCCACATATCGTTCTCGCGGCTGTAGAGAAATTCCGTCCGGCCGCCGGAGATAATCGTGATTCCCCGTTCGGTCCCGGCCCAGAGGTTTCCGTCGCGGTCCGCGCCCAGCGCCCGGACGATGTCGTTGCTCAGCGTGCCTTTTCGCTCGCAGTAATGCTCCACGGTTCCGGCCGTGTCGATTCTGAAGAGTCCCGAACCTTCCGTCGCAGCCCATATCCGCCGCCCGTCGTCTTCGAACAGGGCTTTGACCGCATGATGCGACGCACCGAGCGGAATACGGACCGGTTCGCCGCCGTCGCCGATGCGCCACAGACCGCCCCCGTTGTCGCCGAACCAGAGTGTGCCGTCGCTCCGGCTGATTACGGCCGTGATAGCCGGAAAGCCACCCGCCGGAGCCGGAACGATCGTGCAGGAACGGCGCGCGGGATCGATACGGTTCAGTCCGTTGCCCGTACCGACCCACAGTGCGCCGTCCGCCGCCTCGGTCATGCAGAGAACGTCATCGGACGAAAGGCGGCAGGGACTCTCCTCGCTGGAGGCATAGCAAGTATAGGTATTGTACCGGCAGTCATGGCGGTAAAGGCCGTCGTCGGTTCCGAACCAAAGGTCGCCCGCGGCATCCTCGACGACGAAAGTCACATTGGCGGCGGTACCGTTGCGCCGGTTACTGAAAGCGTATTCCTCGAAATCGTACCCGTCGTAGCGGTAAGTGCCGTACATGGTCGAAAACCATAGGTAACCGCGGCTGTCCTGATCGATATTCCAGATCCATGTGTATTTCAGCCCGTTCCGGTTCGTAATATGCCGGAACCGGTAGCGGGAGTCGATTCCGTCCGCCGAAGCGCGGGCCGCAGAAAGGCCCGATCCCGCCGGCATCGTCAGGGATGCCAGCAGGATCGTCGTCAATCGGTATAGGAAACGAAATCGCATAAAATCATCGTTATTCGGCCGAGTGCTGCCCCGCCATCGGGAACTCGGTCACGCGCAGGGTCGTACAGCCATAGGGGATCAGTTCGATCTCGGCCTCTTCCGCCGTGCCGAGACCGTACATGATACTGTAAGGCAGCGGTCCCGCCATTTGGTTATATTCGGTCCACGAAGGAACGCGCAGGGCGCGGGTGCGGATCGTGACCGGGGCCGCCGACTCGTTCCACGGGCGCGCCGCCGCGGCTTTGGCCGCATCGACACTCACGGCATAATGTTCCTCCAGTTTTTCGTCCGGGCACTGGACCAGCGCATAATTCCAAGGCGTCGTCGAAGTGTGTTCGTAATGCCATTCTCCCTGATAAGCCGGATCGCCGGCATTGGGCACTTTCCGGCGGTCGTACTCCATCTTCAGCGCATAGACCAGCGGTCCGCGTTCGACGCTCCGGGCGTTCTCCTTCCATGTCGTAAGCCGCACACGGGGCGTAAAACGCAGTTCAAGTTCGTCGCCCGCCTTCCACGTGCGTTCGAAGGTCGCGAGGCGGTCCTCCCCGACGCTGAACGGCACAGGCCGACCGTTGAGCAGGATTTCCGTACCCTCGCTCCATGAGGGAATGCGCACCGTGAACGAGAACTGCACGGGACGTGCCAGCTCTTCGATCCGGAAGACGACCGTCTCGCCAAACGGATAGTTCGTGCGCTCGGCGATCCGGACTCCGACGCCGTCGGCGACCTTCATCCGTACCTCCGACGGGGCGTACTGCGTAACGGCCACTCCGTTCCGGGGCGTCGCATACCAGAGGTTTTGCGTGAATTTGGGCCAGCCCTGATGCATGTTAGACGTACAGCACGGATATCCGGTCAGAATACCGAAACAGCAGTCGAGACCGTCGTGGTTGACGTCGAAATTACGCATCCCGGCCGTCAGTCTGACCTGATTGACCTGCTGGAAATACTGGCGCGTAACGAACTCGTCGTCCACCTGAGCCGGCAGTGCGTTGTAGGCGATCTTCTCCAGCAGCTCGGCGAATTTCGGGTCGCCCGTGATGCGGTACATCGTCTCCAGCGAGAACATGTACTCCACGATGGTACAGAGTTCGACGCCCTGCGTCGGATCGGTGCCGTGGATCGCCTCGTCGCCGCTGAACATGCCCGTCGGATAGCCGTGATAGCGGCGCAGATCATCCAGCGCCCGATCCAGCGCATCGAGGTACTTCGGCTGCGGATCGGCCTGCCAGTAGACGATCGGGGTCTTGATGCCCTGCGCAAGGTTCACGGCGTGGATCGTCCCCACGCGCGTAAGTTTGTCGCCGGCGAGGAACATTTCGGTAAACGGCTCCGTCTGCGTATAAAGTTTGCGTCCTAATTCCAATAACGCATCGTCGCCCGTAATATTATAGAGCCAGTACACGGCCAGCATATTGTCGCCGCCGCGGAAACGCGCCCAGAAACTCCAGTTGTCGAGCGGGAATTCGTCGAGATGCGCCAGCTGATAATGGAAATAGCGGGTCATGAAGTCGATGACGCGCTCGTCGCCCGTCGCCGAGTGGTACTGCATCAGTACTTTGAGCATCACCATCTTGGGCCACCAGTCGCGGCAGTTGTCACGCTGCAGGCCGGGTTCGAATCCGTAATCGGTCTCCGGCCCGAAGTAGCCGTCTTCCCGCTGGCTGGCGAGCGTCCACTCGATCCACGGGCGGGCTTTGGCGATCAACGCCGAATCCTGCAGAATATAGGCCAGCGGCACCAGTCCGTCCATCCAATAGGGACCGCGTTCCCACTGATCGCCGTCGCCGCCCAGCCAGCCGTTGCGCGATCCCATCACCAGCGGATAGAGTTCGTCGAGACGGCCCGTCGCACCGTCACGCTGGGCAACCAGCATTTCGCGCAGCCAGCCCGAAGGCGAAATGCTGCCCAGCGGCAGTTCCGTGAAAGCCTGCGGCTGCAGCGGCGCACGGTTCCCGCCGTAATTGACATTTTGAGAGGCCCCGGCACCTGCGCCGCACGAAACGAGCATTCCGGCCAGCGAGCCGGCAATCGTCCAGAGAGCAATTGTTCGTTTTAAATCCATGAGTAGTTTTTGTTGCAAATTAAATTCGGAACAAAAATAACTCGCACCGCCCGATCCGGCCGGGAACATCCGGTCAAAAGAGCGGACAAATCGTTCATCCGGACTTTTTCCTTCCTGCGAAAGGCCCTGCGGGCGCTATTTCCTAAACCCGAACCGCACGACCACCGGGAAATGGTCAGAGGGCGTGCGCGCCTCGTAACTGTGCAGCGAAACCTCCTTGGGGAAGGCGCCCGACTTGATCTCCTCGCCGCTGGCGGCAGTCTCCGTACGGTAGGTGTCGGTCAGCACCCCGTAATCGTGTACGCGCACCGACGGCGTCACGAAGATATGGTCGATGCGGCTGTCGGTCTTCAGCGAAGGATTGAAACTGTTGAACGTGCCGTTCGGAGCGTACCGCCTTTCGGCCGTCTCGTACGAGTCGGCCAGAATGCCCGACGAGGTAAAGGTCGTGTAGATGTGATTGTTCTGGTCCACGTTGAAGTCGCCGGTCAGAATCACGAACTCTTTGGGTTTGCACATTTCACGGATCTTCGCCACCACCAGTTTGGCACTCTCCTCGCGGGCCTGCACCCCGATATGGTCCATATGCAGGTTGAAGAACCAGAAGCGGCGCTTGGTCCGCAGGTCGAGGAAATGGCCCCACGTACAGATGCGCGGCAGCGCGGCGTCCCAGCCCTTGTTCGGACGGTCGGTAATCTCCGAAAGCCAGAAATGGCCCTCGTCCAGCAGGCGGAAACGCTCCTTTTTATAGAATACGGGCGCATACTCGCCCTGCGTCCTGCCGTCGTCGCGGCCGACGCCGATATAGTCGTAGTCGGGAAGCTGCGCCAGCATGTCGCGCAGCTGGCCGTCGAGGACCTCCTGACTTCCGAAAATGTCGAAGCCGTGAAATTCGATCAGGCGGCACACCCACGGACCGCGGCGCTCCCAGCCGTTGCCGCGCGCGGCGTCGCCCTGATTGGCGTTGCGGATATTATAGGTGGCCACGGTCAGTTCCTGCGCGGCGGCGCAGAGAGTCGTCGCGGCGAACAGGACGAAAATCAGCAATTTCTTCATTTCAAAGGATCGTTTAACGGGTTCCAAGTCGAACAAAGATACGAAAAAACGCACGAAATACCCTCCGAACGGGCTTCTGCGAGTAAATTTTTCTGCCGGATTAGTACACTTTCGGGTTTAAAACTACGGGGTTCATCATATTTTTACTATCTTTGGGGTGCAAAAAACCAAACCAATGGAATCAGCCCGTAAAACCTCTGTAACCAAAGTAATGCCCATCCTTTTCAGTTTCTTCGTGATGGGATTCTGCGACGTGGTCGGCATCTCGACCACCTACGTCAAAAACGATTTCAACCTC